>CAYWXN010000032.1:0-12868 GCA_964462075.1 uncultured Ruminiclostridium sp.
AGATAGGCACCATCTATATGCTTAATATTGCTGAAACCACACTGGCTATTGTCGGTATTGTTCTGGATGCTATATGTTGTATATCCGGCTCTCTGCTATGGAAAAAAGCAAATCGTATTACTCCATGCAAATCAAAGAACAAATTTGTTGCATTCATTTGGAATCAGATGGGCGTTATTGCTTGTTTGATAGCCTTTATCCCCCTTGGACTGTTTCTATTGCTGAAAGCTGATAAAATCCCTCAGAAAATGAAGCAAATAATAGCTATTATTGCCTCAGTAGCATTTTTAGGCTCAACCGCGGCTTCTATTGATTATAATCCTCCAACGCCTGAAAGTGTCGCCCAAGCAGAAGCGGAAGCAGCTGCAAACGGTGAGTATGACGGAACCGTTTATTGGACGCGTTGGGGAAAATCATATCACTTGGATACCGAATGCTCCTCTCTTAGCAGATCGACCGAGCTTATATCAGGCACAATGGAAGAAGCCTTTGAAGCTAAAAGAAACGATCCTTGCGACTTTTGCGCAGGTGGTGGAGACCAATAATAAATAAGAATTTATGATAAATAAATACATATATAAATAAATGAGGAACAATAGCCCTTGCAAGCTTGAAAACTGCAGGGGCTATTTATATGTCCTTGTTTTTCGTGTAGACTTGATCGGTATTGCCGCAGTAAAATAAGAATTCTTCATTTCCCAGTGATATACGGTCCCCGTTTCTTATGATGCTTTTTTTGGTTGGTTCAATACGCTCACCGTTGATTATTGTACCGTTTATGGAATTCATGTCGCTTATAAAATAACTTTCATTGGTTTTAGTAATTTCAGCATGGAGTTTACCAACGGCAGGATTATTGATACAATAGTCAACTTGACCCTCAAGCCTTCCCATCATAAACGGAAATTGTTTTATAATTATAGTTTCAGTGCTATTACCAAGCATTCTTTTTAGGTATGGATGATTGAAATTGCCTGCATTCAAAATTACAGTTCTGTCTTGTATCTGAATATTCCTTGCATTGTTATGAAAAGGTCCGGTTACCGATATTTCATTTTCTGCGGTAAATAATCCAATTTGTCCGGAAACAGAAAATGGTTTCTTCATTGAAATAGGTATCGCATCCTTTTTTACAGTTGGTCCGGAATATGTATCTGTACTTCGGTGTATCGGTATGTTAAATGCTTTATTTACATATTCTTTTCCTGTATACAGTCCCTTATTCTTTTCCTCAATTATCCGCTCCGTTTTTTTATCAGGAGTAAACAATTTTGAGTAAACAAGATAAGTTACGGCGCCCCCTATCAGGATAAATCCGAATAATGAGAGAAGAGAATCAGGGTTACCAGGCGATAGAATACCTGATAATACTAAAGCAACACAAAACAGAATAAGCGTGCCTATGACCGATAATAAAACAATATATGATTTGGCAGGATAACATAGTTTTTTTATCTTTACCACATCAAGGGTCTTTTGTGCCTCTATTTGCTGCAATGACAATTTTGTGTCTACTTCCTTTTTCGGTAAATCCGGCTTGACTCTGATATTATGTACGGGAACCGATTTAACTTTATCCGTTTCATTTAAGTATCTCTTTAAGGAGGATTCCTCAAATCCCGGATCTTTAAGTATCTCAATGAGCCTCTGGATAAAATTATCGGAAGGTTCATCAATAAATCGAATTTCATTTATTATTGCATCCAAAAGAAAATTTTTAAGCGAATCTAAACTCTGCGTCCTCTCCTTAGTAGGAAGATAAGTATATCCCAGTTCGAGATTCTGTGGGTCTGCAAAAATATATGCACTATCAAAGACAATTCCGCCACTGTCTAATAAATACCGCTCCATTGCCCCAAGAACTTCTATAATCTGTTTAATGAAATAATGAAAGTCCTTCCTGCTGAACTTTTTTCTTTCAAATAATTTTTTAATAGGGACAAGCGAAGTTATATCATATAGCAGATGTATTTCACCATTTAGCCGAAATACTTCGCTTTTTAAAAGTCCGTTAATGCGATTGTTTGCCAGCATCTCTAATTGATAGTTCTCCAGCTCTTCCTGGTCTTTGAAGGTATATACCATAAGATTTCTGCCGGCAGAATTCTTATAAATAATACCATAGCTTTGGTTTTTGCTGTCCATTTCAAACTCTCCTTTATTTTTTAAGAGGCTTCTTTAAGGCCTTCATTCTCCTCTGCCGCTTCATAAGTACCATAACCTTTTACCAGCCTTACCTCTACTTGATATTTCTCTAATTCTTCCTTTGCTTTTTGATATTGTTCGACTGCATATTCGCCCGAGTTTTCGGGTATGACCATTATTACAACACGTTTTACCTCTTTTATATCAGCATTTCTAAGAAAATCCGGAGTGTCAAATTCTAATAGTCTTTTACCATGCCTCTTTATCTCGCTTTTTATCGCCGAAGGTTTTTCACTATAAGTCTTCATAAATGGATTAAGTGTAAAGACATCATAGTACTCCACCGTAGCTTGGGACTCATTATGTGCGTAAGCATCAATGACGGGATATTTATTTGAAGTGGCTGTTGCTGATAACTTTTCTGTTTCACGCTTTTCAATTTCAAGCCCGCGATCCCAATATCTTTTATCATTGTCCATCTTTGTCCATAGACTGGAATCTTCCTTCTCATCTTTTTTTTCTTCTGTTTTAACCGACTTGCCCCTTCCGCCTGTCCAGGCTATTATTTTAACTCTGTTGGAAAGCTTGATTCCGGGTATGAATTTAAATACCACCGGAGCTTTAACACTATAACTCACAACAAATTCCATAGACTCGGAATCACCGAAAATATTAGTTTCCTTAAAATCCAGCCCACTAAGGCCACCTTCTATTCCAAGTGCCTTAGCAGGATCGTTCTTAGCGGTATTAATCCTTTTTTCAAGCTCTTTTGCCAAGCTTCCACGTGCCATAAGACCCACAATCTCATTAGTAATCTTATAATTCAACTTTCTCGCAAAAACTGTAACAATAAGCTTAAGTTCAGCCTTTGGATCGGCAACGATTTTCTGGACCAATTCACTTACTTCGAAAGTTGCATTACCTATATCCTCTGCTCCTTCTAAAACAGCCATAACACCGTCAATTGAACCGGTTTGTTCGCTACCCTCGGAAACGCTATCGTTAAAAGCATTGAAAGCATTTACCAAAACATCATGTTGGCCTGATAATGTGCTTTCGGCTTCATCTGCCGCTGAATTTAATGCATCTGAATAATCTTTAAGACCGGTGATATGATAAAAATAACTTATATTCCCATATCTTCTCCCCACTTCAGAAAGTGCGTCCTGCATTGTGTTATACGTAAAAAATATTCGTATAATATAGGCTAAGGAAAAAAGAACAATCAAAAAGAAAGGCAATACAATTGTTGCTTCAATTGTAGAACTGCCCTTTAATGTTCTCCTTTTAATTTTAATAGCCTTGGCTCCACTCAACTGAAATCATCCCCGAATCACCCTTTTTAAAAACCCATTCTGGTGCAAACCATGCATTAAAGTCCAGTTCAGCCTTTATAAAAATATATGTATTATATTGATCTATGGATATACCATAGTTTTCAACCGCCTCCTGCATGTTTAATTGCATAAGGTCGGCAGTTCTCAATGCTTTTGTTTCCTCCGGCACTGCCAACAGCAAAAGCCTCAAATAATCAACATAGTTCATCATAATTAGCCTTCCTGTGATATTATTCCTGCCGCTTTTCCCAACTGTACCGAGAACTTTGTCAATCTGCCCTTCGGCAGCACTAATACCCTTATCCAACAAATCTGTTCCCAGCTTTACAAGTTTATCCTCCAATTTTTTATATTGATCGGATTCAAATATGAACTTTCTGATTTCTTCTTTTAGCTCACTTTTGAACTGGGCCAATTTTTCCGGAGCATATGCTTTCAGACTGTTAGAAATATCTGATACAAGATTTTTTACCGCCGTGTCAAGATTTGACGTAAAACTATCCAGATCATCAAATCTAATACTGCCCAGATACTCATTTACCGCGCTTTTTAGTAGGCCACTCATATTGGTATCAACATTTCCTTCAGGCTCGCCCACTAAATCGGTCAAGCCCTTTTCAAACGGCGCGAAGGCTTGATCAATTTTTCCGTTTATGATACCGGTAACCGTTTCCTGTACAGCCTCTGATGCCTGCTCAACTTTACCTTCAATTTTTTCGATGACAAAATTCCTGATATCTTTAGTCAATATTTCTTTTAATTTACTTATAGCCTTATCGGCTCCAAGATTCCACGAAGCGGAGGTTTTGATAAGCGGCACCGATTTGCCTTTAAGAAGAAAATCAGTGTCTACATATGACTCCATTCCGGCCCAGGCTATTAGAATAAAGTTTTGAACTATAGGAATACCAAAAATTGTCCAGCCTGCTATTGTAGTGGCTAAAGTCAATGCTGTAGCAACTTTGTCCGGGTCTGTATACACGTGAAGCAAATTAAAAAGTAAGCGTATTGCGAAAATACTCCGTTTTATGCATTCAATATTTTCTTTTTCGAATTTATTTCCAAAAAGTATGTATTCCACCTCGGCTTGCTTTAGAAATGTTTTATCGAGAGGCCTTCCCCATCCGATATCATGCTCTATTTCGTCAACTGCTGTTACACATTTGAAGGCCGATACAATATATTCATTCATATAAAGACTCTCAACAAGGCTCTCGGCACCGTTGGAAACCACATTTTTTATTATTTCAAGCAATTCTTTAATTCTTTCTATCTCATAATCAAAGAAATTCTTTTCTTTTTCATTGACGGTATCCAGCCCTTTAGCAGGTTGTTCAAAGGGATTTTCATTTACCATACTATTTTTGCTTGATTCTAAAATTGCCTTACCGATTTGAATGAGTGCTTCATCAGAGCTGGTTGACCCCTTTATTGAAGGAAGGCCTAAATATCTCTCGCTGATGTTTTCAAGATTCCCGTTAAATCCATCGAGAAAACTCGTATCTTCCTCCTGGGTTGCCGCTTCATCTGCAAATGAACTTATTCCGTCTCTTACCTCGTTTAAAGCGTCATCATCATCAGAATCCTTGCTTTTATCCTTAATGCCTAAATACTTGGCATCAAACCACTTCTTAAAGGATTTGATTTCATTTGAATTTGCCTTAGGTTCCAGATTATAAACGGGTATTTCATAGTAACCGGACATTTTATCTATAGCCTTTAAATCTGCAAGATTGCTCTCTAAATTAGCTATACCGGCAGTAACATCGGTATATCCGCCATAGCCTTGATATTCTTTATTCTTGTTATGAGGTTTTTCCTTAACCTCAGCAGCTGTTTTTAAGACATATTCCAGGTCTTTAGATCCCCTGTTAATAATTTCTGAGTATTCATTTATATAATGTTTCCATTCTTCCAGTTTTTCAAGATTTAATGCCAGCCTGTTTCTTACTTCTGCAAAGGTTTCTACCTTAATTGAGTCGAGTTGTACGTCAAGACTTCCCTTGACTTTATCTGAAACACTGCTTTCATAGTCATCTGCGTCCGCCTTTAATGATTCTGAATCAGTTTCAAGCTTAGACAACTTTGGGATCAGTTCATCAATTAGTTTTATAATATCGGCATGGTATGTTAAGTGGTCTGAAACGTGGTTCATAAGCACGTTTAGTTCACTTATTCCCGTATTATTTGCGGTTTTGGCCTGACTAAGGTTTGCGATAACGGTAGTAAGGCCATCTTCAATTATCTTCTTATAGCCGTTTATTTCTGTTTCCAGAGGTGCAAATATCCTATAGGCGGCATCATAGGATGAGCTGGTTGTGTCGTATTCATTTTCCAGTCCAGCAATTTCGGACTCCAGTGCCGCAATTTTCTTATCATCCGAGGAATCAGACTCTCCATCTTCACTTTCTGATTCTTTTGAATTCAAATCTGCTAACTTAGTCCTTTTGTCCTCTAATCTATTTAGCAAATTATCAAGTTTACGTTCTAAATCATCGCATGTTTTTTTTGCACTGATATAATCATCATATATTGCATTGTAGCTTTCTCTGGCTTCTTTTATAGGTAAAACAAAGTCATTCGCAGCTTTTATAGGCACTTCGGCACTTTTAACCATAACAGATATGTTAGACAATGAATTATCTTTCAAGGTAATATCCGGACCCTCTACAATATAATTAAAATTGATCAACTCATCTTTAATCATGCAATATATGTTTACAAGATCGCTTCTGATATCATTCATGAGCTTATCAAGGGTCATTTTCCTTTCTATCATATCCCCTTCTTTCATTAGACCCATCATCACTTTGATCTTCTCATAGAACTCCTGAACAATCTGTACCGGAGCACGATACTTCATAAACTCGGCAACCTGCTGCTGAAGAACAAAAGGCTCACTATAATTATAAAAGGGAATTGCCTCTACACTCAGAACCTTGAATTCATAAAGATCAGAGAACCCATCTACTGCTGATTCAGTATTAAGATTTCTAGAAAGAAGCTCATATATCTCTTTTTCTATATTTTCAGCATCTCTGGGGTATATTGCAAAAAGCCCGTACTGTTCCTTCAATTGTCTGTCATACGCCGCCAAAACAGATTCGGCGCAAATTTTCAGAGCGGTTTTGGCTTGCTTCTTTGCCAATGAATAGCGTGTTATATCTATTAACATGCAAGTAAGCGGTATCAGCACCGCAAGAACTATACATAAAAATACTGTTATGCTTCCTCTGGGTTTAAAGAGCATATTATTCCTCTTCCTTTAAAATCATATCTATATTCTTTTTCAATGGTTCAATTTTCTTTATAAAATTTTGATATAAGTCTGTTGCTCTTATTAACTGATAAACATAGTCTGTGGTATTTATCATGTCTTTAGGGTCATATACTAAAGATCGGGCATACCCTTCTATAACCAAGCAATCTCCAATGCCAATCAGCCTCATAAGATTCTTCATAGGTATCTGGTAGGCTGCTTTAATTTCAACATTTAACACGGCAGGTAATCCGGGTTTAATATCCACATCAACAATAAGATTAGATTCAGTATTATTTGCTGAGGTTTTTTTCGGAACATATGGCTTAAGGAATCCGACATTCTTTATGTTTTTCTCTATATATTCCTTGGCAGCTTCCTCCTTCTTCTTACTGAACAAGAGCTTTAAATTCCAATAAACCTCCCTACTCTCATAGGTTTCTCTTTTGTATACGCCTGTGTTGATCTCATCTACAGGGAGCGGTTTATATCCCCATTGCCTTGATAGACTCTGCGCCGTTTCCTCTGCCAAATTCTGAACAATTGCCTTTTGATATAGAATCAAGAAAATTACAATACACAAAAATATGCAAATAAAAATAATTGGCACTAATAATGCATATTCCAGTGTTGACTGACCGCTTATAAACGGCTTTTTAACGGTTTTCATTTAAAATGCACTCCTAAACTCCAGAATGACCGGCGCTACGCAAATCAGAATAATAGCCAAGAACATTATGGAAAGGGGTAACATTAGCTTTGAAGATGCTTTTTCTCCCAGTTGCTTAGCTACGTTTTTTCGCATTTCCCAGCATTCGGTACCCATTCTTTGAAGCTCAAAAAGCATTTGGTTTCCGCCAAGTTTCATGTTTTGTTGAATGATACTAACGAAATTTGTTATTTGTTTTATTTTGCATCGCTCGGAAAAATCCATATAGGCTTCATATTCGAGTGTCCCCGCCTGTATATCCGATATCACGCATTGAAGCTCTTTGCATAGAGGGGCCGCTTTATTACTGTCAACTACAATTCGTTCAATGGCTTGTCTGATATTAAGTCCTGCATTGACCAATAATATAAGCTTGCTTATAAAATTTGGAAAGTCCCTTTCAAGCTGAAATTTTCGTTCTTTATATTGATTATCCAGATTATTATCAACGAGAAAAAACAAGCCCATACCCACGAGTGGAATAACAAGTAACATCAGATAATCCGATGAATCAAGAATACAGAATAATGTTCCTAAAACAACGCCTAAAAATAAATATAATATTTTTGTAGACCAGTGAACCTTTGTATAATAAGATATATTGCGGCTTCCATAGAGCATTACAAGCTTCTGATTCAGTTTGGTCTGGTATCTTCCTGCCCCGGAAAGCTGTAACATTTCAACAATGCCCAGACAACCGGGAAGGAACTTCTTATAGGAGTATGCTTTATCATCCAGAGGTGCAAAAAAATCTACATACTTCTTATATGAAAGGCCCTGAAAAAAACAATAAACCAGTATTGTAACAGCCAATACCAATCCGCAGATAATTGTCATCTATTACACCTCTATCTTCATAATTTTTTGAGATATTATCAGTCCCAATAAAATCATTGCTAAAGCTATTGTCATAATGATATGCCCGAAGGAAGTCGTCATAAGTGGCTCTAAATAGCCTGATCCGGAACTTTTTAGAAAGAGCACCAAACCAAAGGGTACAATGCTCATAACCTTTTGCTCGAATTTCTTTCCGGTAATGAGATTCTCAATTTCATTTTGAATTTCCACTTTTTCTCTTATTGTGTCAGAGGTATTTTTTATTACTTCAATAAGATTACCTCCGGCACGTTTTGAAATCATGATAACATCGGCAAAGCTTTTAATATCTTCAATTTTGCTTCGTTGAGCCAAGTCGAAAAAAATCTTTTCTATCGGTTCATTCATTAGAATCTTCTGATTTATAATCTCGAGCTCTTTAATAATATCGCTGTTCTTATCGGGATATATGCCAAGCATGGTCTTATATGTATCTAACATTGCAGTTTCTATTGATTTTCCGGCTGATAATGAGACAGAGAGAAAATAAAGGGTATCTTTAAATTGGATTGTTAACACCTCTTTTTTCTTTACCAGTTGTTCTTTCTTACGAAAGGGTATATATAAAATCCCTACCAGAGAAAAAAATGCTGCCAGTATTAAGTTCTCATAGAAAATAAGGCCTACCGCAAAGCATGCACCCATAGCTAAAATCAGTGTAATTATAAACTCTTCGGGCTTCATCTCGTAGACATCATATTGAGGTTGTATAGTTTTATTATTCAAGTTCAACCCCCCTTTGCCTTGCCTTAATCTTATTCACCAAAGGATTATCTGTCCTTCTGAGGTATCCGGCAATTCTCCCGTTTATATCCTCGCCTGTCTCCTCAAATTGATAAAGAGGGGTAAGCTGTATCTCTCCGTCTTTATATCCTACAACCTCGGTGATCTCCAATACTCTTCTGGTATGGTCTCTCAGTCTGGAAAGGAAGATGATAATATCCAGAGCCGAAGCAATTTGCTTTTTAATTGCTTCAAGAGGGAGAGGTGCTGCCATTAAAACCATAGTTTCCAGTCTTGACAGCATATCTTGTGTTGAATTGGCATGACCTGTTGACATTGATCCATCATGACCTGTATTCATTGCCTGTAGCATGTCTAAGGCTTCCTCCCCACGTACTTCACCGACAATAATCCGCTCGGGTCTCATACGTAAGGAAGTCTTGATAAGGGCCTTCATATGTATTTCTCCCTTGCCCTCGGTATTTGCATTACGGGTTTCAAGCCTTGCAAGATTTTTTATGGAGAAAAGCTGAAGCTCAGCCGAATCCTCAATAGTGACTATTCTCTCCTCCTTGGGTATAAGAGAAGACAAAGCGTTTAAAAATGAGGTTTTCCCTGAGCCGGTTCCTCCGCAAATAAAAATATTGTATTTTGCTTTGACCAGCTTTTCCAAAAACAGAGCGACTTCTTTGCTTATGGACTCATACCGGATTAAGTCATTTATATTCATAGGTTTATTCGGGAATTTTCGTATTGTCACCAAAGGGCCGTTTAATGCCACAGGGGGTAATACCACATTGACTCTTGATCCGTCTTCAAGCCTTGCGTCTACAACGGGATCTGCCTCATTTACGCTGCGGTTAACCCTCGCAACCATGTTCTGTACAAGATCCTCCAACCTCTCCTTGTTTTCAAAGGCAATATCAGTCTCGAGAATCACTCCGTTTTTTTCGATAAATACCTGTTTGGGGCCGTTAATCATGATTTCGGTAATGCTTCGGTCTTTTATAAGAGGCTCAATAACATCATGTCTCCGCATTTGATTAAATATGGTATCAACAATGTATTTGATTTCGACAACGCTAAAAGACTTTGTTAAATCTTTTGAAAAGCATATACTTTCTATTTGTTCTAAAAGCTTACTGTCAAACTCTTCAGCATTATAATCCAGTGTGGAATCAGAGCTCAAAGCAACTTCTTTTCTTATCTCCTTAATTGTTTCTTGTATGCCAGCCATTTTTTTACCTCTCTGCGTTGTTTAAAGTTGCTTCAAGAGCTGTAAGATACTCATTTGAAGGTGGAAAGAACCCTGAATTTCTAGAATCCGAATACGGCAAATTAGTTATATTGAAATCCGGAAAATCATAGTTTACCGGTATCTGATCATGGTATATAGAGCCTATACAAAAAACAATTTTCTCTTTGAAGTGATATTCTTTCTTATCTTCATATCCATTAATCAGATTCCCTATTTTTTTCAGCCTGTCTATTGAAGTCCAATAGTTTAAAGCTGAGACATATACTCTTTTTGCCTCATTTATAAGTGAAGTTGTAATTTTGTCTGTGGTAAAAACCCTCGAAATTATTATCTCTTGGTACGGGGAACTTCTTTGCACTGCTTTAATCAGGGCTGATAGTTCTTCTTCATTAATATTTTTAACATCCGTGGGATTATTGTGACCTTTCATAAAACAAATACCTGTTTGCATATCACAAGATGTGCATACTTCGGCTTTAAGAGATAAATTTTCTTTTTGAGATTTTGTATAATAGAGCATCTCGCTCAATCCTTTGGTATTATTACTGCTAAAATAGGAATCTGTATTTGAGAATTCATCCAGACTCATATAAAAAACTTTCCTACCTCTTACGGCGTTGATATATGCAAGTCCTTGTGCCAAAGGATTTAAAGCATCACTACCGTCTGCATACAAAACAAGACTTATATTCCCCTTTTCACTTTCATTATTTATATCTCTAGGAATATAGTCAGCACATAAGGATAAGATTTCCTTCATAATATGATCTGCCGGACTGTATTTATTAATACTGTTAATACCTTGAGGCACCAAGCTTTCTGCACAATCTCTTAAAAGGAAGACGTTCTTATTCTCAGGCCTTTCTGCTAAATCGTTATACAAGGAAGATGATATGATAATCATATCAGCCGTTTTATTACTGCTTAACCATCGGGTAAGTTTATTTTTGTCAGAGAATAATTCCAGACAAAAGCCGTATGCTTTATTCTTTTGAAGATATGTACCAAATTTCTCCAGAAACACAGCATCTCTATCTGCAATAACCAACCTAATTTGTGACATAACCAACCACCTTATGCCATAATTTGCACTGTTTGTTATTACATATATTACTATACTTTTCTCATAATGTCTACAAATTAATAAATTATTATATTTTTATATAAATTACATTATGTTACATATATTAATGTCGAATTAGGATATACATGTATAGCTTGGATAGTATATAAATATCATAATTACTATGGTAAACTAATAAGAGAAAAACAGCACAGAAGCAGTTTTACAGGAGAATAATGAAGAAAACAATCAATCTTTTTATTATATCAATAGTGTTTATGTGTATGATTACTTCGGCATGCACAAAGTCAGAAAGCGGCAATGATTCCGGTACCTCAAGCCCTGCTCCTGCTTCTTTTTCTCCCCAGCCTGACAAGGAAATCAGTGTGGTAATAAATACACCGCTGCCTGTTACTCCTGTTCCATCTCCCGATATAACTCCCACTCCTTCACATACACCTGATACAACACCCGATACACCTACCGGTCCGGCACCTGCCCCTACTTCCGAGGCCACAACGCCTCAGGAAAAAAGTCAAGAGCTTCTAATCAATATGAGTGTCGAGGAAAAAGTGGGACAAATGTTTATTGTGCGTTGTCCTCAGCAGGATGCCGCAATAAAGGCTGCGCAATACAACATCGGAGGATATATTCTTTTTTCCAAGGATTTCAAGGATAGCTCCATAGACTTAATAAAAGCAAGAATAAACAGTTTTCAAGATATCGTTAAAATCCCGCTTTTAATTGGGGTTGACGAAGAAGGTGGAAATGTTAATCGCATAAGTCTTCATACGCAATTCAGGAATGAACCCTTTATGTCGCCCCGGGACTTATACGATCTTGGCGGATTTGACCTTATTATCAATGACACTACTGAAAAAGCAACTTTTCTAAAATCATTGGGGATTAATGTGAATCTGGCTCCTGTATGCGACGTATCAAAAGAAAGTACTGATTATATTTATCCCAGATCTTTCGGGAAAGATGCTGCTTTAACCTCAGAATACGTTGAAAAGGTTGTCACAACCATGAACAAACAGCATATTGGAAGTGTGTTAAAACATTTTCCGGGCTATGGGAACAATTTGGATACCCATACGGGTATCGCATATGATAACAGGGATTACGAAACATTTGTTACAAGTGACTTCTTGCCATTTATCTCAGGAATCAATGCGGGAGCCGGCGCCGTTCTGGTTTCCCATAATATAGTCAATTCAATGGACGAAAACTATCCTGCTTCTTTATCTTCCAAGGTCATTCGAATTTTGCGTGAGGACCTCAATTTTGACGGTGTTATCATGACCGACGATTTGTATATGAAGGCCATTCAAAATTATACCGGGGACAGTGAAGCCGCCGTTCTTGCAGTCCTTGCCGGCAATGACCTTATTTGCTGCACAAATTTTGAGGAACAGATACCCGCCGTTATTAATGCGGTTAAGGAGGGGATAATCTCCGAGGAGAGGTTGAATGAATCTGTCCTGCGTATTCTAAA
>CAYWXN010000033.1:0-12392 GCA_964462075.1 uncultured Ruminiclostridium sp.
TGGTGTTGTAATACTATTAAGTGGATATTGAAGGCTTACCTTTATTGTTTTCATAGACTAAACCTCCCTATCTTCAAGCTTGTTAAGTCGATAGCCTTTGGTTTTAAACTTCTCTACCGGCTCGGTTATTAAAAACTCGCCTTGCTGTACCTGTTTTTTTAATTCTGAAGCGATTTCTCTTGCAAACTTAATACTGGATAACGGAGCTGTATGCACCTTATTACCACGGATTTCTACATAACCGCTCCTGAGCTGTTCATAATTTAACTTTATATTGAGATTCTCTCTCCCGCTTTTATCGACTAACACAGTTTGGATATCTCTGTTCCTTACAGCGGTTTTAATTAGCATATCCTCATCCAGTATGGGAATAGGAATTCCTACGCCTACAAACATCGAAACTCCATATTTTTCATAAATAGCCGCTCTAATATACCTACTTGACATTTTCTTCGCATCGCCTATAAGAGCTAAGGTTCCCGCTCCTCCTACCGGAACTCCGTTTTCAAGACGTTCTTGGTCCGGGTCATGCTGTGTTCCTTCCCAAGCTACATACCCCTGGGTTCCTCCAAGAAATACCCTTGTCCCGATACCTATAGTCCTGTATTCCGGATCGTTTAAAAGTGGGCTTAGCTCTCCCGAGGTTGAATATGTAACATTGCCGAACTCGGGTAACAACGTACCCATATAGGTATACATTATTTTATCAGTTGAATTAGTAGCGGCTCCATAGTTCTGATAACAGTTTCTGGGGTTAAATAAATATGCTTGATTAACACTATTTTTGTTAATTACGGTTTTAATATCCTTTCTCGGATAACAATCTGTGCCATAACTTTCAGCAGATAGTACAATATCTTTGCCCTTGATAAAGTCTTCTATTACATGAGCTCCCCCGTACTCCATCCCTAGGCGTTCTGATAACTCAGTAGCACCGATATAAGCGTCCACCGCTGCAATACCGGCATATGCAGGAACATCATTTAAAGATACCTTACTCATACGAATGGGTGGGTTCGAATGACCAAAATTTATAAACATTCCACTGGAACACATCGGACCAAAGGTTCCGGTGGTAACTACGTCAACTTCCTCAAAAGCTTTCTTTACGCCTTTTTCTTCAACTACAGATATTATTTCCTCGGCTGTAAAGACTACTGCTTTACCGCTTTTTATTTTTTCGTTAATTTCAGCTACAGTTTTTTGCATAATACACCACGCATTTCTTTGATTTTTATACATTAAAATTAATTATAAACTTACGCATTACATAATTCAATCTCAATAGTTTGCAAATTATTTCTATCAAAAGTGCTATAATATTACTATTATACCGGAGAGGATGATTTTTAAATGGCAACTGAGAGGCTTAAAAAGCAAATCGAGTTTATACTTGAAGTAGATAAGATAAAAAACATATTCAGAATGACTAAGATACACGATGGCTCTCGCAGAGAGAATGATGCCGAGCATTCATGGCATCTGACTCTGATGGCTTTCCTCTTAAGCGAATATTCCAAGGCGGATAATATAGATATCCTTAAAGTAATGAAGATGTGTATAGTTCATGACATTGTTGAGATTGATGCCGGGGATACGTTCTGTTATGATGTCGCCGGAAATTTAGACAAGCTTGAACGCGAGCAGAAAGCCGCTGAGCGTATTTTCGGATTACTGCCAGAGGATCAGGGAATGGAGCTTAAGGCACTTTGGGAGGAGTTTGATGCCATGGAAACTCCCGAGGCGAAATATGCCGCTGCCTTAGACAGACTACAACCGGTTATGCTTAATTATCTTAACAACGGAGGAACTTGGCAAGAACATCATATAACTAAAGAGCAAGTAGTAAAGCGTAACAGTCGTATTGAAGAAGGTGCGCCGGAGCTTTGGAAATTTGCCTCCGAGCTTATTGACGAAGCCATAACAAAAGGATTATTAGCTGAAAAGTAGAACTGATGTTTTATGTCATTGCTATGAAACAATATTTCAAACCTTTAGCCGATATCATGTGTGCGCTCAGGAATTTCATCCGGAAATTATTCGTAAAACAACTCATGCAATGAGTTGTATGCTCCGCTTACACACATGATATCGTCCGCGGTTCTTTAACTTTCCGCCCTGTCTGAATATTATATATAACACCATTGTATTCCTATCTAAAAGCTTTCCAGAAATCCCCCTGGGTATTTATATACGCATCTAAGTCGGAGAAGGGAATAAAGAATTCCTGCATACCTGCTACATAAGCCGCTATATCTCCCTCTGCGAAATAAATAACAAGACTGTCCTTTGTAATAGCAAACTGATTTTTATCAGTAATATCTACATCTTCTACGAAGTACCCCACTTCATCCTGTTTTTCATCCATCTTCATTTTGACAATATTGCTTAAATAGTCCCACGCGCCGGAATCAGCCGTGAATAAATCCGCCAATGTATAAACGCCGCCTGTGTCAACATCTATATAGAGCGTATTTCTGAATGAATACCCATGAGCAGCTCCGAAGTAATAGGTGTAAATTCGCTGATCTATTAGTAAAAGATTCTTTTGTCTCGAAATAACATAATTACACTCAAGATATGAAGAATCATTAGGGCCGTTAAGATAGCCAAACTCTTTATTAGGGGCAATCATATCAGTATATATTGTGTCATTAATCTTTTTTTGCAGCGAATTGTCTTTCATACCCGATATAACAGGATAGCTTATATTCGCCGCAGGGCTGGATAAATCTACTTGGTTTTTTGATATTATTCCTCCACCCAAATCTATTTCGTCGCGTTCCTTTGCCAGAGTATTACCTTTAGTGTCCAGAACCGTCAGAATATTATTAAAATAACCTCTCAGCAAATTACCGTCTCTTACTATTGTATATCCTCTTCCGGGAAGCTCCGGGAGCCCCTTAGCCGGCTCTAAATTAGAGTCAAGGAAGCAAACCGATTTTTCATCGTTAATATATATAGTATCTTTATCCAGATTCTCTACCAGGTTATAATCCCATCCGGTGGATTTTTTTAAATCGGCAGTATACAATGCTTTTTTACAGAAGGAAAAGTATTGATAGCTGTTATATTCATCATCATCAATCTCTTCACCTACAGCTATAATGCCGTTCTTCATTCTTATAATCCCGCAATATTTGGGCTCTATTACCCAATTCCCGTTTGTATCAATAACACCGTACCGACCATTATTGAAATCAGACCCCACATTAACCAGTGCATGGTCATATAAAAATGGACTTGCCTCGTAATACTGGGCATTAATTATAATATCGCCCTTCATATTCTGGAAGCCATACAGGCCGGTAGCTTCATCCTTATACATTTTTAAGCCTGAGGATACCTTTTCTGTCATATCATTGCCCTGTTTATCTATATAGTAGGAAGGGCTCAAATAATCTTGAGCAACTTCGGCAATCCCATTAACAAAGGGTGTAATTAAGTCATAACCAAGGCCAATAACAATTTTACCTGTGGTATCAATATAGCCTTCGCCATATACCTGGGCAAATCCTTCACTAAATTCACCTATGTATCCCTGTTTTTGAAACATCTGCTTTCCGGCAGCATCAAATACGGTGGTAATATCACTTTCACTTTGATACCCTAAAAACATTCCTTCGCTGTAAAATAGGTTTTCCCATTTTGGTTCTATAAGGTATTCACCATTTTGATTTATGAGACCCACCATGTCATTTGAATCGCTGACTAGTGCAACTCCGCTTTCATAAAAAGGTTCGGCTTTTTTGAAGCGTGGCTCAATAACAATGTTTCCGTCTTGATCCATATAACCATAGGTAGCATCAAACCCGTTGTTTTTCTCAAAAGGAATAAGATAATGAGCTTTCTCTTCGGGCTTTTTCGATACAACAGGCTCATCTTTCTGTTTTTCCATATCTTTTTCTTCCTCTTTTTCTTCTTCGCTGATTACTTCCTCGGCCGGTTCTTTAAGCCTTTGGCAAGCACTAAAGGGAATGGCTAAAACAGCTATAATTGATATAATAACTAATAATTTTAACTTACTTAGCATAATAATCTGCCTCACTCCTTAACTTAAAAACAACTAATAAAGAGCGCTGTCTAAAGAATAATGTCATTCTGTGCAGCGAAGAATATCCCATTTTAACTATTAAGATGGTGCTGGATGACGAACAATATTAATGCTCCTATTTAATGTAACTAGAGAATTCTCGTCCAAGCTGGAAGCAAGCTTCAAGCTCATCCTCATAGGGCTGATATTTAACTCCAATGGGTTCAACAACCATTTTGATTCCGGTTTCCTCAAGCTCCTTGTGTATCTTTTTATGAGCCTCTCCGCTCCATCCATAGCTTCCGAAGGCAGCTCCTACTTTATTCTTGAACTTTCGACCTCTTATTTCGTCTATCAAAGCGGCAATCGAGCGTAAATAGCCGTTATTAACAGTGCAGCTTCCTACTATTATACCCTTGGATTTAAACACCTCGGTTATTAAATCACTCATGTCAGACAGCGAGCAGTTAAATTGCTTGCAAAGTATACCTTTACTTTCAAGACCTCTTGATATTGCATCGGCCATTTTCTTTGTTGCGTTGTACATTGTGTCATATATAATCGAAACATAGCCCTCATTATAGTTATCTGACCACTTCGCGTAATTCTCGACAATCCTTAACGGGTTTTTCCTCCATATTGATCCGTGACTGGGTGCAATCATTTCAATAGGAAGATTTAAAGCCAGAACCTCATCGATTTTTTTCTTTATCAGGGCTGACATAGGGGCTAGTATTCCTGCATAATACTTTATTGCCTCCTGCATTATTGCACATTCATCATTCTCATCCTCAAATATGGATGCTCCGGCATAGTGCTGACCGAAAGCATCATTGGAAAGTAAGACATTAGGCCCCTTTACAAATGTCATCATACTATCGGGCCAATGAATCATGGTCATTTCTACAAAGATAAGTTCACATTGACCAATATTAAGTGTATCGCCGGTTTTGACTGTTCTAAAATTCCAATCCCTATGATATTGCTTTCGTATTATTTCTACGCCCTTAGCGGTGCAATATATCGGAATATCAGGCCGCCTTTCAAGTATATCAACTAAGGTGCCCGAATGATCCGGTTCGGCATGGTTAACAATAATATAATCTATACTATCAATACCAACTTCCTTATCTAAAATACCCATGAACTGCTTTGAATGAGGGTTCCATACTGTATCAACCAATACGGTCTTTTCGTCTTTTATAAGATAAGAGTTATAGCTTGAGCCGTTAAATGTAGAAAGCTCATGTCCATGAAAGCTCCTCAATTCCCAATCCTTAAGCCCTAAATGGTATATTTGATCTTTTACCTGTATCATATTTACACCTCCGAATTCTGAGTTTGCTTTTTTCTTACCCATCTATAGATAATTATATCCTATATGTTTATAATGTTTATACTTTTTTATAAAAGTACCTTTCTGAGAAACTGTGCTGTATATGATTTTTCTGATTTGGCTACCTCCTCGGGTGTCCCGGTAACAATCACCCGGCCGCCCGCATCGCCTCCCTCAGGACCTAAATCAATAATATAATCTGCAGTTTTTATAACTTCTAAATTATGTTCTATGACAATAACGCTATTGCCTGTATCCACCAGCTTGTGTAAAACATCGATTAACTTATCGACATCGGCTATATGAAGGCCTGTTGTGGGCTCATCCAGTATATACATAGTCTTTCCCGTGGCCCTCTTAGATAGTTCGGTGGCCAGCTTCACTCTCTGTGCTTCTCCTCCCGACAATGTCGTGGCTGACTGACCAAGCTTAATATACCCCAAACCTACATCATATAAAGTCTGTATTTTTCTTTGTATTTTAGGTACATTTTCGAAAAACTTCAGAGCTTCGGTTACCGTCATATCAAGAACATCGGCAATACTTTTGCCCTTATACTTTACCTCCAGTGTTTCACGATTATAACGTCTTCCCTTACAAATCTCGCATGGGACATATACATCGGGAAGAAAATGCATTTCGATCTTAATTATACCATCTCCGGTGCAAGCTTCGCACCTTCCTCCGCGAACATTAAAGCTAAATCTGCCGGCATTATACCCTTTGGTTTTTGCATCCACTGTTTGGGCAAACAAGTCTCTTATAATGTTAAACAAGCCCGTATATGTTGCCGGGTTAGAGCTTGGCATGCGGCCGATTGGGGATTGATCTATATTAATAATCTTGTCCAGATGTTCCAAACCTAATATATCCCTATGCAATCCCGCTTTTGTCTTTGCTCGATTGAGCTTATTAGCCAGTTTTTTATATACTATTTCATTAATAAGTGAGCTCTTCCCCGAACCCGAAACTCCGGTAACACAGGTGAATACCCCCAACGGTATGTCTACATCTATATCTTTGAGATTATTTTCTTTTGCTCCCAAAACTCGCAATATCTTTCCATTGGGCTTACGCCTTTTTAGCGGAACATCTATTTTCCGCTTACCGCTTAAATACAATCCGGTTATTGACTCAGGATTAGCTTTGATGCTCTCAATGGGGCCTTCTGCAATAATCTGCCCCCCATGCACACCCGCTCCCGGACCCATATCGATAATATGATCGGCTGCATACATGGTATCTTCATCGTGCTCTACAACTATGAGGGTGTTTCCCAAATCTCTCAGGCGCTTAAGTGCTACAAGAAGCTTCTCATTATCCCGTTGGTGAAGACCGATACTTGGTTCATCCAGGACATAAAGCACACCTGTCAGACCCGACCCAATCTGAGTCGCAAGCCTTATTCTCTGGGCTTCGCCGCCCGATAGAGTGCCTGAAGCACGATGTAATGTCAAATAATTAAGACCCACATCTATTAAAAATCCCAATCGAGCTTTGATTTCTTTTAAAATCTGTGCAGCTATAAGTCCGTCCCTTTTATTTAACTTGATACTGTCGAAGAATTTTGCGCATTCTTTTATTGACATAGATGTGATTTCATGAATATTTTTTCCGGCAACCTTAACTGCTAAACTCTCCTTCTTAAGGCGTTTTCCGTTACATTCCTGACAGGGTATGTTACTCATAAAACCTTCATAATAATCTTTCTGACTATCGGATTTGGTTTCCCTGTACCGCCTTTCCATGCTGTTTATTATTCCTTCAAAGGCCGTCAGAAAAGTGCCGTTTCCATATTCCCTATTGTACTCAACCTTGATTTTTTCATTGCCCGTCCCATATAAAACTATATCCATAATCCTTTTCGGAAGCTTCTCCACAGGCGTATCTACATCGAAATCATAATGTTTGGCAAGAGCATCCAGATACATACGGCTGTATCCTTCTTCATTGGTAAAATTCCATCCGGACATGGCTAAGGCTCCCTCGGTGAGGGATTTAGTCCTGTCTTGAATAACCAAGTCAGGGTCAATCTTAAGAAGTGTCCCCAAACCACTGCAGTTAGGACAAGCACCATATGGGTTGTTAAAAGAAAACATCCTGGGAGTAAGCTCTTCTATGCTTATGCCGCAATCTGGGCAGGCATAATTCTGAGAAAAAGTCATTTCTTCCTGTCCTATAACATCAACGGTCAGTAACCCTCCCGCAAGGTTCAGGCTTGACTCTATAGAGTCGGCAAGGCGTTTTTGAATACCCGGTTTAACAATCAGGCGATCTACCACAATTTCAATAGTATGTTTACGCTGTTTTTCCAACTTTATGTCATCGTTTATGTCCATGACTTCCCCATCGATCCGGACCCTGACATACCCATTCTTTTTTGCATCTTGAATCAGTTTTGCATATTCACCCTTGCGTCCTCTGATAACCGGCGCAAGAACCTGAATTCTGGTTCCCTCTTCAAGAGACATAATAGCATCAACCATTTGATCAACGCTTTGCTGGGTAATGGGTTTTCCGCATTCGGGGCAATGAGGCACCCCTATGCGAGCAAACATCAGCCTGAAATAATCATAAATCTCTGTAACTGTTCCTACGGTAGATCGGGGATTTTTTGAAGTGGTTCTCTGGTCTATGGATATGGCCGGTGAAAGGCCGTCAATAAATTCGACGTCCGGCTTTTCCATCAGGCCTAGAAACTGGCGGGCATATGCTGAAAGGGATTCAACGTAGCGCCTTTGTCCTTCGGCATAGATTGTATCAAAGGCGAGGGAAGATTTACCTGATCCGCTTAATCCGGTAATAACTACGAGCTTGCCCCGGGGTATCATAACGTCAATATTCTTAAGATTATGCTCGCAAGCCCCTTTTATATAAATTTTATCTTTCATATGTTTTCTTCTTTCCGTACCAGAAATGATATTATTGGATAACGTAAATATAATATACTGATAAATTATTGCTTTGTAAACCATGTTGTATTCTCTATACGATAATACTCATTATACCGAACATATGTACGGAAATCAATATGTCAGAAACGCAAAAAATATACAAAAAAAGAGCCGCAGCAGAAAGAGCTTAATCTCACTACTCCAGCTCTTTTTATAGCCAATAAATTAACCCTCTATCTTTGCACACGGCCGGAGCCGTCTCCGCCCATAAGCTTCTTTACGTCATCAACACCAACCCTGTTAAAGTCGCCGATAATTGAATGCTTTAGGCAGGATGCGGCTACCGCAAACTCTAATGCAGATTGTTTATCCTCATAATTATTAAGTCCATAAATCAATCCGCCGCAGAAACTGTCTCCGCCGCCAACACGATCAACAATGTCGTTTATATTGTATTTTTTTGAGACATAAAATTTATCACGATCGTTAAGGCATGCCGCCCAGCCATTATGGTCTGCACTCTTGGATTCACGCAGAGTAATGGCTATCATCTTTAAATTCGGATATGCTTTCAGCACTTCATCACCCAATAATTTATACTGGCTGCGATCCAGTTCCCCTGATTCCACCTCTACTTTTGCATGAATCTCCAGAGATTTCTGGACATCCTCCTCGTTGGCTATGGCTACATCAACATATTTAATCATTTCACGCATGACCTCAGAAGCCTTCTTACCATACTTCCACAGGTTTTTGCGGTAATTTAAATCACAGGAAACTGTTACCCCTTTATCCTTGGCAATCTTAACAGCTTCTAACGATAATTCCATTGCCGACTCTGAAATAGCAGGTGTAATTCCTGTAATATGTAGCCAATCAATATCGGAAAAGTTCTTGTCCCAGTCAATATCCCCGGGCTTGGCCAAAGCGATTGCCGCATAAGAGCGGTCATAGACCACCTTGCTTGGAAGCTGGTTTGCTCCACCCTCAAGATAGTAGATGCCCATACGGCCAGGGCCAAATTGAATGCTTTCGGTTCCCACTCCAAAATAGCGTAGTTCTCGCACGCAAGAATCTGCAATAGCATTATTTTCAGGCAAAACGGTGCAATATTCTACATCCATGCCGTAGTTGGCCAAAGAAACGGCAACATTAGCCTCACCGCCACCAAAAGTAGCTTCCAGCATCGGGCTCTGGAAAAAGCGCTCCCGTTCCGGTGCTTTTAGTCTAAGCATAATTTCTCCAAAGGTTAATACTTTCATTTTCACGCCTCCCAAATTTTGCAATACATTAACTATGACCTTTTCGAACCCAGAACGCTCTTTCTTGCTTCAGCACACAGGGCAGTTATTTCATCAAAATTGCCTTCCGAAATATCCGCCTTTGCGCAAATCCAACTTCCGCCCACAGCATGAATATAAGGGGCTGATATATATTCAGAAAGGTTCTGTCCATTCACTCCGCCGGTAGGAATAAATTTTATATCACCGAAAGGGCCTGATAAAGCTTTCATAGCTGATAAGCCGCCATATACATTAGCAGGGAAAAATTTAATTACCTTTATGTTATATTGAATCGCCATAGTAATTTCGGTAGGTGTGACACATCCCGGAGTAACGGCGATACCGTTTTCAATACACCACTCCACAACCTGCTTATCAAAGCCCGGAGAAACTATAAATTTTGCGCCTGCATCCACAGCCGCCTTACACTGTTCAAGTGTAATTACCGTTCCAGCACCCACTAGAATTTCAGGGCATTCTTTCGATACGTTTCTGATTGAATCCAATGCTGCACCTGTACGCATTGTAATTTCCATTACATCAATACCGCCTGCCATCATGGCTTTTGCAGTAGGTACTGCATTTTTTGCATCTTCAATTACAACTACGGGAACAATTCCTGCGCTAGCAAGTCTGCTAATTCCGTTCATGTCCAATCCTCCTAATTTACACTTAAGCTCTATATCTTTCCAAATAAGAGCATAAACTAAAATGAATGATATTACAAAAAATATAACTAATGCTGATAGCATCAATTTACTATAGAAAAAAAAGAATAGACTACTCCTGTGATTTCCGCATTTATTCCACGGTCTTCTTGACAATAAGCCACCTACGGCATGTCTTCAGGTGATTGAGGTGAGTTTACTCTTCATATCTACGCCTCTCGTTGCTTCAGTGACAAAGTATGCCATATGGTTATAAAAATAACTAATAGAAATAGAATAACGGATTTTGCACTTCCGTATCCAAACTGGTTATAACCGGTATTGGGTGAGACAAGGTACCTGTCCCCTTGTCCCACCTTCTAGTAGATGACAGTAAGGCGCAAGTGTTGCGAAAGTTGCTCGCTCATCCCTTTCAAGGATTATAAATCAGTTTCCTTCCTGCTTACTGTCAAGGTTAAAATTTTGCTAGGGTTGCTTGCCGATATATGCCAAAATTCCTCCGTCAACATAAAGAATATGTCCATTGACAAAATCGGAAGCTTCCGACGCCAGGAAAACGGCGGCTCCCTGCAAATCTTTCGGCGCTCCCCAACGTGCCGCCGGTGTCTTGGAAATAATAAAGTTGTTAAAAGGGTGTCCTTCCTCACGCAAGGGAGCTGTTTGCGGGGTGGCTATATAACCTGGTCCAATGCCGTTACATTGGATATTAAATTGCCCATATTCAGATGCAATATTTTTGGTAAGCATCTTAAGACCACCTTTAGCTGCTGCATATGCTGAGACGGTTTCACGCCCAAGTTCACTCATCATTGAGCATATATTGATTATCTTCCCGTGTCCCCTTTCAATCATTGAAGGTAATACAGCTTTAGAGACGATAAATGGAGCAATAAGATCTACGTCGATGACCTGCCTGAAATCCTCAACACTCATTTCACACATAGGAATACGTTTAATAATGCCGGCATTGTTAACAAGAATATCTATGCTACCCATATCTGCTTCAATACGTGCTACCAGACGGTTTACCTGTTCCTCTTTAGTGACATCGCATACATATCCGCGAACAGGGATGCCGGCTTTTTTATACAATTCCAACCCTTTATCCACCAAGTCTTGATTTATATCATTAAATACTATTTTTGCGCCGGCCTCGGCAAAACCACATGCAATCGCAAATCCTATACCGTAAGAGCCACCTGTTATTAACGCAGTTTTGTCATTGAGTCTTAAACTATTTAAAATCATTTTTAATCTCCTCGCGATTCTTAGTTGGGCATTTTGCGACACGGCATGTTGTGCCATATTGTGACATATTATAAGTTCTACAGTATCGCAAAAGCCTCTATTTAAGATCATTAAGAACTTTATGCCAGGACATCTCTTATATATTCCGCAATATCCGGGTTCTTGCAGTTCGAGAAGAAGTATTCGGAAAATTTGCTGCCGCTTACTGCACCCTTAAGAAGATCCCGATCCAAATTCTTTATAATAGTAAGAAGATCATTGTGTGTAATTTTCTTTACTTCATCTAGAATTTTTTTATTTCGCTGTTCAGGAATGACACGGTCTTTAGGATATCCCCGGCCACTTTCCCCACTAAATAATTTTTCGAATATATATTGCAGATTCAACTCAGCACCCCATCCGAACCCTTTAGCAAATGGGAGAGCAACAGCATTGCCGTCATTAATCTGAGCGAACATGTAAGCATCACTTGGATCTACAATATGCCCGCAAAGCACATCTGGGAATGAGTTTAAAGCGAGCATAGCACCTTCACCGGTCCCGCATCCTGTAACAACATAATCTACTGCGCCGGTGCCCAGAAGTATAGCTGCAAGTATGCCGTTCTGAACATAGGTTAACTGGGCATTATCGTCTGCTGAATACATACCGTAATTAAACACAATATGTCCCATTGGTTCTACGGTTTCGCGGAGAACTTTACAGATAAGATCATTTTTGGGGGCCTGACTGTTTTCATTTATTAATGCTATTTTCATAGTGTTAACTCCTTAATCAAATTTTTTTTTAACGGATTTATACATGTGTTCATTACATCCCTGAGTGCCTTTTGAAAGTGCCACATATCATTACCGAGAAGAATCATGTTATAGCCATCATTAATAGCCTTTTCTACATTTTCACGGGTGGGGGGAACCACGGGTCCCAATC
>CAYWXN010000034.1:0-12372 GCA_964462075.1 uncultured Ruminiclostridium sp.
TAAGCTATCTACAAAAATTGAATGGGAAATCGGCAAATGCTAAGGAATTAACGCTTTCATTTATAAAATCACCGGTTATTTTGTCAATTATATTAGGTATTACCGTGAGTTTTATGAGTGATTTTAGTTCTATTTCGTCCCCGGTTGTTAATTCAATATTTGAGACCCTCAGATTGCTTTCGGAAATGACAATGCCCATTATATGTATTGCAATAGGCTATGAGCTGAAAATTAATTTAAAAGAAATTGGAGGCCCTTTGCTGGCTACAGTCATAAGGATGGTTCTGCTTCTGGGAATGGCATATGCTATAAATGAAATTGTTATCGATAGACTCCTTAATTTAGACAATACATTTAAAATAGCCTTATATACAATGTTTTTACTACCTCCACCGTTTATTATACCAATTTATATGGATGAAAAGGAAGAGAAAAATAAGCAATTTATATTAAATACACTATCAATAAGTATTATTTTTTCCTTACTAGCTTTTATAGCACTGATAATATTAGTGTGACATATGTAATGTTCGTTTATTTCAACATTTTTCTATAAAAAAATCTATTAATTTATATAAAAAGCAATTTTTCACCGATATAATTATTGTAATTTTACAAAAAAGATGTATGATAATAAGTAAAGTTACAACTTTAATTTTACAGATTAAAGGGAGATTATCTCAAAGTACGAATGACAAAATTCATTTATATGGTGAAGTATTGTGATAAAGGTTCCAATTAATAGTATTGTCCCGGGTGCCGTTGTTGCTAAGCCCATTTATAATGAAACCGGATTATTGCTGGTTCCTACCGGCATTATTCTCGACGAAAAAGGTATTAGGAGACTTATCGGATTAGGCGTCCATGAGGCTTTTATTCTTTATACTGAGCTTGAAACTTCTAAAATATTAATGAAATATGCCGAATCACCTCATATAGATGACATCATCTATCACAGAACACGCGTCAAAGCACAGAAATTAACAAAAAAGCTTATGACCAGGATGCTGAATAATCAAAAAAATATTAACGTAGACAAAATCAGTAATATCATTGATGAAATAATTGACCAGCTTCTCTCAGTCGATGACATTATTCTTACCTTATCAAGGATCAGAACCATTGATGACTACACATATGAACATTCTGTGAATGTTTGCGTCGTTTCGCTTGTAATTGGCATAGATTTGAATCTTGAGCCACAAAAGCTGAAGCAATTGGGAACCGGAGCATTATTACATGATGTAGGAAAGATTTCTATATCCGAGGATATTTTAAATAAGCCCTCGACGCTCAGTGCCGAGGAGTATAATGAAGTGAAGGCTCATACTGAAATCGGATATCAAATGCTTTTAAATTCTGGCATCCCTGAGGAAGCAGCTCAAATAGCCCTTTATCATCATGAGAGATATGATGGAAGCGGATATAACAGAAATCTTTGCGGTGAGGAGATACCGGTTTCATCAAGAATTGTGACTATTGCTGATTCATATGATGCCATGTCCAATAATAGGGTATACAGAAGAGGACTTTCCCCTGATGTAGTCTATAAAGAAATTGCCGCTTTGAGTGGACGTCATTTTGATTTCGACATAACCGAAAGATTCTTAAGACGTATTGATCTCTTCCCCGTCGGAACAGGTGTCGTATTAAATACTAACCATAAGGGAGTTGTTGTTTCTACAAACAAGTTCTTACCTGAGTCTCCTGTCATACGAATATTCAAAGATGATACTGATCCTAAAAATGCCGATAACAATACCAACTATGTGGACATTGACCTGAGCAAAACTAAGTACTTATTTATTAAGGAAACTTTCTAATGCACTTATAATAATTCAATTAGTTATGACAAAAAGTAATTTTATGCTATAATAGAATATATTATTACAGCATATCATTTTATTGAACAGTTTCCAACTATAGAATGCATTTATCGTCGAATAATCAGCAGAGTGACTATATTAGGTAGACTTTGTTTGTTTTATTTAATAATAAATATCATAAATATCATTTTAGGAGGGCAACAGGCGAATGTTCTTAAACTTTAGCATTGTTTTATCTAGTTTTTTCATATTGTTTCAGTCAAACCCTTATTTTTATATAATAATGGCTATTATTATTTTGCTCTTATGTTTCTTGTTTATTGTACATAGAATAAAAAGAGCACATTTTCCGACTCAAACGGGGAGAATAAGGGAAGGAATTGGACCAAGGGAATGGGAACAACATATGTACGAGCTAGCTAGCGGGCATAAAGACGTCAAATGGATGAAATATAATTTTGTTCTGGGTAACAATAACCAGAAAGCATATAAACAACTCAACCAGATTCGTATAAGTATTTCAGGCATTTCTTCAGAACTATTAGAGTTAGTTCCTTCAGCACGTTGGCTATTTGATAACTTTCAAATGCTCTATCGTGAGATTAAAAAGATTAAAACTACAGGGACCGGGTATGTAGCCCTTCCAATCCTAAAAACGGGAGAGTATCGCAGACACCCGAGAGTATACGTTCTTGCCAAGAAGATGGTTTATATTGCAGGAGGATATTTAAACGAAAATAACATAATTCGTATGATAGAAGCATATCAGAAAGAGCTACCACTAACAGAGAAAGAACTATGGGCACTTCCTGAGATAATCGGTCATTGTATTTTAGAACGTATCATAGAAGTTGCGGAAGAAATAGTTGGCGTCATTAAGATTAAATCGAGGGCAGAAGAATTTATACAGGAAAATCTGACCGAGAAACATAATTTTTTTGATATAGCTCCGCTTCTAAATGATATATCTGAGGATTGTTGCGATAATATCACATTCCATTCTCATGTTTTATATCTTTTAAAAAATATGTCAGTGGAAGAAGAAGTGATACAAAGATATATTCAGCATCACTTTCGTTCTTCGGGAAAGCCCTTCGCTCTGTCAGAAATATTTATAGAAGAGGGCAAGAGAGAAGCACGGCTTGAGTCAAATATTCGTACTCCCATTGAAAGTTTGAGAGAGATTAACCAGATTGATGATGAAATGTTGTGTGAAGAACTCTCGGTTTTGGAGCATATATTGGCCGAAGATCCGAGCGGTATATATCCAAAAATGGATTCAGAAAGCAGGTCTTTTTATAGGTCAGTAATAGAAAAGATCTCATTTAAGCACAATACCTTGGAGAGGACTATAGCTCAGGAATGCCTGAGTCTTGCCGAGCAAGGTAGTGATGATTTGGATTGTTCTCATCATGTTGGAACATACCTTATAGGTAAAGGTCTTCCGATTCTCAAAGCAAAAATTTTATATAAGAAACCATCGATGAAGCTTGACAAAAAACGAGGGGGTAAAGTTGCTTACTTTTTTACAGTATTGTCGGCAATATTAGCCCTTAGTTATTTTATAGTTCTAATAATAAAAAGAGCTGGTGAGACGGAGCTTTATAGATATATTTTGTTAGTTGCAGTGCTCCTCCCGCTGATTATGGATATAGCACTTAAAATTACTAATAGCTTGTTGTTGCGAATTATTAAAGTAAAAAGAATACCATCCCTTGACTATATGGAAGAAATACCAGACTGCGCCAGGACTTTTATTGTAATGCCTGTACTGGTATCCTCTGCGGAACAGGGGGTTGAGTATCTTAATAGACTTCACAACCACTATCTGGCAAATAAGCAAACTAATCTTCACTTTGCTTTGCTGGTAGATTATGCGGATGCAGTAAAAAAATATATGCCTGAAGATTATGAGATTCGTGAGGCCTTAATAGACCACTTAAATGAGCTGAACAAAAAGTATCCGTCTAATTATCAGCGTTTTTCTCTGTTTATCAGGTACCGGAAATGGAACCCCTCAGAAGGATGCTATATGGGATGGGAGAGGAAACGAGGAAAGTTGGAGGAGTTTAATGCCATTTTAAATGGGGTTGCATCTGAAAATACTACTTTTGATACTATGTTGTGTGATGAGGAATTACTAGATACTTATAAATACGTCATAACCCTTGATGCGGATTCAGACCTTGCTCGTGACAGTGCTTCAAAGCTTGTGGGAATAATAGACCATCCCCTCAACCATGTTGTAATTGATTCAAAGACCGGCAAAATAAAAGGGGGATACGTTATTATACAGCCCTCTGTCAGAAATCATGCTTCAGAGAAACAAAGGAGTATATTCCCAAGAATTTATGGCGGCCAAACGGGAGTGGCTAATTATTCCTTTGTTACATCCGACATATACCAAGATTTATTCAGAGAAAGTTCTTTTGTAGGAAAGGGTATTTACAATGTTAAAGCCTTTCATAAACTACTTAATAAAGTAATACCTGAAAACAGCATTTTAAGCCACGATTTATTGGAAAGTTGTTATGCAAAGACCGCATTCGCAAGTAATGTAAATATCATGGAGAGCTTCCCCGGGAGCGTTATTTCCTTTGATAAGAGGGAACATCGATGGATCAGAGGGGACTGGCAACTTTTGCCTTGGCTCTTTAAAGGAGAAATGAGTTTTCTTTCAAAATGGAAAATATTTGACAATATGCGGGCAAGCCTTGTACCGATTAGTAAAATTCTTTTCATTTTTCTGAATCTTGTAATGTTCCCAAAAATATTTTACTTGTGTATTCCTATACTGTTTTTTCATGGTTGCTGGGATTTAATTTTTTTACTATGCAGTATTATTCTTCACAAGATTCGAAGGCCTAAACTAGCGCTTGTGCATTCAAAGCTGGCTGAAGAAATAAGTATTATTGTCGGGAGGGCCTTCCTTGATATTTCTTTTGTTCCTTCAAAAGCGTATATTGCCTGTGATGCAATAGTGAGAACCCTATTTAGGCTATTTTTAAGTAAGAAGCATCTACTGATGTGGAAATCAGCCGATTCAGTAGAAAAATCGACAGGTGACTCACTAAATAGCTATTTTGTTCATATGTGGCATACCATCATCCCCGGTATACTTTTATTAGCACTATCAAGGAGTGCCGGAATACATGCACAAGTTCTCTATGGCTTTATTGCTATAAGTTGGTGCCTATCGTTTCTTATGGCTTATTCTATTAGCCGGCCGGGTAACGGCAAGAACAAAAAAACCGTCCTGTCAACAGAAGAGATGCTCATTGATATCGCCAGAAGGATATGGCGTTACTTTACCGTATTCACAACTAGGGATAATAACTGGCTTTGCCCTGATAACTATCAGATAGGCAACAAAAAAAAGGTTGCATTTAGAACGTCTCCCACCAATATTGGGCTACAGTTGCTTTCGGTTTTATCTGCTAGGGACTTTGGATTTGAAACCTTAAGCGCTATTATTGACTATGCTGAAAACGTCCTCTATACCGTAGCTGTTATGCCAAAATATAAGGGCCATTTATACAATTGGTATGATATCAAAACATTAGAGGTCCTTAACCCAAAGTATATATCCACGGTAGATAGCGGAAATTTCTTTGGAGATTTGATAGCATTTAAGAACGGTCTTATGGAGCAAATAAATACCCCCATTATTACTGATGCCATGATGACCGAAATTAAAAATATGCTTATCCTCAGTAATACCGGAGTTGGGATTAAGGATAATTATAAAACAATCAAAGATTTTTTATCTGCCATGATTGTATTGAGAGAGAATCTTAACATAGAGAATGTTAGTGAGGAAGATAAGCGTGTTATCGGGGAGCTTACACGGCAAATAAACTTAATTGAAAGAGAAATTCTGGATTTTGCTATTTTAGATACACCTTTTTCTACTAAGACAACTTTACTCGAAGTGGCTCAAACGGGAAATAACTATGCTAAGGCAATAATAGATAGAATAAAAGGCTTAGCTGTAACCATAGACAAAATGTTTGATAAAGCAGAGTTTGATTTTCTTTACAATAAGAAGAGGAAGCTCTTTTGCATAGGATATAATACAGCATCGCAAAAAGCTGATGAGGGATGCTATGATCTTATGGCATCAGAAGCTTTGTTGACAAGTTTTTTGACGATAGCCAGAGGAGACATTCCAGTAAAGCACTGGCATAAGTTGGGGCGCCCCCTTGTTCTTGTTAAAGGTATTCCTGCACTCGTCTCCTGGAGCGGAACGATGTTTGAATATCTTATGCCGCATCTATTACTAAAAAGCTTCGAGGGATCGGTGCTTCATGAATCATCCAAGGCAGCGGTGCTACAACAAATGAAGTATGCTAAACAGATGAAAATTCCCTGGGGGATATCAGAATCTCAATATTATCGGTTTGACATGGATGGAAATTATCAGTACCGGGCCTTTGGGGTTCAGGGGTTAAGACTTCAACCAGCATATGGAAAAAGCTGTGTAATTACCCCCTATGCCACCATGTTAGCTTTGGAGTGGGCAGATAAAGCTGCTATTGAAAATTTAGCCAAGCTAAAACAACTCGAGGCTTTTGGTCAATATGGCTATTATGAGGCTATTGATTTTGAAGCTCCTGATCCTGTAGAAATGAATCCCTATTGTATTGTTAAGTCTTATATGGCACATCACCAAGGAATGAGTTTTGTCGCCATAAATAACTATTTGAATGACGGGGTTATGCGTTCACGTTTTCATAGAGAACCTATTGTTAGAGCCTCTGAGATTTTACTGGAGGAAAAACGCCAGACATATTTTATATCAATTACCAGAAAAGGCTATACCATCAGTATAAACAAAAGGGAAAACTTCGTGGAGGATGCTTTAAGTACCCGGTACGTAAATGGCGTAGCTCCCCGGATACCTGCAGTAAATTATATCTCAAACGGAAACTATTCACTCCTGTTAACATCTGACGGAGACGGATTCAGTAATTGTAAAGGTATGATGCTATATAGATGGAGAGCCGATGTTTATGCAGATACCGGCAACTATACTTATATTAAAGACGTCAAAGAAAACAGACTATGGAGCACAGCTTATAAACCAACGAAAACAGAACCCGACAAATATCGTGTCATATTTTCCCCCCATCAAACTGAGTTTATTAGAAGGGATGGGGATGTTGGGACGCATACCGTTGTGAGTATGTCTCCTGACGATAATCTTGAAATTCGAAAAGTAACGCTCAAAAACTATGGGAATGAAGAAAAGCATCTTGAAATAACCAGCTACTTAGAAGTTGTGGCAGACAGCTATTCAGCCGAGGTTGGGCATCCGGCGTTTAACAAGCTATTTATCGAAAGCGAGTATTTGGATGAAGGGGCAGTCTTTCTTTCGAGAAGACGTGGCGGTAGAAGCAGCCAAGGGACATATGTCATGCATATGATAAAAACTGAAATAGAGCCGGTTAATAGTATTGAGTATGAAAATGATAGAATGCGATTTATAGGAAGAAACAACACCCTTCAAAACCCTGTTGCTGTAACCGACAGTATATCGCTTTCCAACAGTACGGGTTTTTCAAGTGATCCCATCATGAGCCTTAGGGTCAATATTTGTCTTAAGGCCGAACAAAGCACGTCAATTACAATTATTACCGGAGTCTGTGAGACGAAGGATGAGGCTTTGAAAATAAGTGATAAATTCAGCGTGGAGTATATGGCGGATAATATTATTGAAAAATTCAGACAGCAGAGCCTGATGGAAATTAAATATCTGAGCATCACCGGCCAGCAACTGAGTGCGTTTCAGAATCTGATAAGCCCGATTTATTACTCGGTGGGGGCATATAGAGGCCCCGTTGAAAGCATTTGGCGCAATTGGAAAAATCAAAGCTTCCTGTGGAGGTTCGGTGTGTCCGGGGACAATTCCATAATGTTGCTAAGGGTAAGTTCAACTAAAGAAATAGCAATAATCAGGGAAGTATTAAAAGCATTCGAATACATGAGGATAAACAGGGTCAATGTGGATTTGATAATTCTTAGCGAGGCCAAACATGGCTATATGCAAGAACTTACAAATTTACTCAACGAGATGACAAGTTCACTAAAGATACATGATGAAGATAGAGAAAGACCCAGCATTTTTGTATTACATTCGTATCAAATGACTCCGGCAGAGATAGATTTACTCTTTACGGTTTCTCGTGTTGTCATATCTGCCAATACAGGCATTTATTTCAGGAATATAAAAACCGGCTTAATAAGCGTTGTTGAAGATTAATGGGCAAGGAGGATGAATTTAAGTTGAATAATATAAATGCACTATTAAACAATAACCCGAAGACAAACGGCGGATATGAGTTTTTTAATGGTTTTGGTGGTTTTGTTAATAACGGAAAAGAATACGAAATATTGCTTGAGAATAATGTTAAACCTCCTTTTCCTTGGATTAATGTTATTGCCAATAAAAAACTCGGTTTTTTTATATCTGAATCGGGAGCAGGGTTTACTTGGGCTAACAATAGCCGTGAAAATAAAATAACTCCATGGTCCAATGATCCGGTAACCGACAAGGCTTCCGAAGCAATATATATCAGAGATGAGATTAACGGAAAAATATTTACCCCGGTATCCCTTGGTAGAAGTGACAGAGGAACTTACAGGGTAAGGCACGGATTAGGATATTCTATATTCTATCACGAGGAGGAGGGCATTGCTCAAGAGCTTACTGCCTTTACTCCTATCGACGAGCCGGTTAAGCTTTTGGAACTTAAGCTTAAAAATACTACTAAAAGAGAACGATACCTAAGTCTAACCTATTACTCGGAATGGGTATTAGGTTTTGAACGGGATTATACAAACCCATATATAGTAACAACATATAATAATGAATACGAGTATTTATCAGCAAAAAGCGTATACAGTTATCACTTCAGAAAACATGAATCCTTTATTTTTTCAAGTGAAATGATAATAGGATACACTGGCGACAGACAAGCAGTATTGGGCCTTAAAGGTTCAATCCAAAACCCTCTTGGTCTTGAAAAGAAGCTCTCATGCAATACCGGGGCATGCTATGACCCTTGTGGAGCCATCCAGGTATTAGTAGCCATTAAACCGGGAGAGACAAAGACAATTATATTTGGAATGGGGCAAAGCGATAATCGGGATGAAATAAACACGCTCCGCCAAAAGTATAGGGATTTGACAGAGGTCAATAACGAGTTGGTACGGGTTAAGAGTTACTGGAATGACTTGTTAGGTACAATTAGAGTTGAAACATGTGATAGAGCCATCGATATACTGGTAAACGGATGGCTCACCTATCAGACCATATCATGTAGATTGAATGCCAGAGCGGCATTTTATCAATGCGGTGGTGCATACGGATTCAGAGATCAGCTCCAGGACGGACTTTCGCTTCTATTTGTCAACCCCGACTTTTTAAAGAAACAGATTATAATATCAGCCGGAAGACAGTTTGAAGAAGGGGATGTGCAACATTGGTGGCACCCTCCGACAGGAATCGGGGTTCGAACCAGGATTACCGATGATCTTTTATGGCTTCCTTATACTGTGGCCGCATATATAAAATTCACCGGCGATTTTTCCATACTTGAGGAAAAAGTAAACTACATTAAAGGACAGTTGCTTGAAGAGGAGCAACACGAAGTCATGTTTACCCCCGAGGTTTCTGTATTAAATGAGGATATATACGAGCATTGTAAAAAAGCCATACTCCGTACCGGATTCGGTATACATGGATTACCCCTTATAGGAGGTGGCGATTGGAATGACGGAATGAACGAGGTAGGAATTAATGGAACCGGGGAAAGTGTATGGCTGGGATGGTTTATATATGCGATTATCAAGGAGTTCATACCCTTAAGTATTTATAGAGGCGATAACGAGTTTGTAACTACACTAGAGCAAATGAAGCAAAATATTAAATCTGCTATAGAAGAGCATGGCTGGGATGGTGAATGGTATCTCCGGGCTCTTTATGACGATTACGAAAAAATTGGATCAAAGGAGAACGATGAGTGCAAAATAGATTCAATTAGTCAATCATGGAGTATAATTTCGGGAGCGGCAGATAGGGAGAGGGCTACAAAAGCGCTCCAATCGGCATGGCAATACCTTGTCGTGGAAGAAGAAGGGATATCATTGCTTTTGACTCCCCCCTTTAATAAAACAGAGAAAAATCCCGGATACATCAAGGGATACTATCCCGGAATCAGAGAGAATGGTGGACAGTACACACACGGAGCGATTTGGCTAGCTATTTCTGCTGCTATGGCTGGCGATACAAATAAGGCCTATTCCCTCTTTTCTATGCTTAACCCAGTATTGAGCACAGCAAATAAGAGGGATGCCCTGAAATATGGCAAAGAACCCTATGTTATGACAGCAGATATTTGGTATAATCAACACTATGTGGGCAGAGGCGGATGGAGTTGGTATACTGGGTCGGCAGGATGGATGTATCAAGGGCTGGTAAACTGGTTTCTGGGGATAAGAAAAGAAGGTGGACAGTTAGTATTAGATCCCGCTACTCCACCGGGTTTTGGTGAATACACGGTTTACTACAAGCACAAATCTTCCACATATACTATTAAAATTGCGGTAGAAAACGATAGTGAGAAATCTGAACGAGAAGTAGTTTTAAACGGAGAAAAAATTTCCGGTAGCAGAATTGATTTACTTGATGATGGGAAAAATCACAAGGTAGAAGTGTTATAATCGACCTTAAACACAAAAGACACAAAAGACCGTCGAAAAAAACCGCTAAAAAAACTCTTGCATTCATAAAGTCAATGTTATATAATATCCCTTGCTGTGACATGGCATACGATGAAACCGCAGATGGCAGGTGAAACAAACTGGGAACTGCGGCGGAGAATGTCCGATTCAAAGAAACCGGGCGACAAGTCATTGTACATCATACATGTAGATGTTTTATGTGTGTTTGTATCGTGGCCCAGGTGAATAACCTATGGGCTTTTTGTATGGCAAAACATGAAACACCCGGCAGTGTGGTACATGAAAAGCTTGTTGCGCCAGCAAATTGTAACTCAAGGAGGCTTATGTATGGCGAACAAACAGAAGATTAGAATAAGGCTGAAAGCTTTTGATCATCAGGTTATCGATCAATCTGCAGAAAAGATTGTCGAAACGGCAAAGAGAACAGGCGCTAAGGTTTCCGGGCCGGTTCCGCTACCTACAAGGAAGGAAATCATGACAATATTGAGAGCTCCTCACAAGTACAAGGATTCTCGTGAGCAGTTCGAGATGAAGACTCACAAAAGACTTATTGATATTCTTATGCCTACACCAAAAACCGTGGACGCTCTTATGAGACTGGATCTCCCGGCCGGCGTGGATATAGAAATCAAGCTTTAAGAGGAAATGTTTGTTAAGTTCGGTTAGAGCCGAACCAATGACAGGAGGTAATATAAAACATGAAAAAATGTATACTTGGCAAAAAGATAGGTATGACACAAGTCTTTACCGAAGATGGAATTATGATTCCGGTAACTGTTGTTCTTGCAGGTCCGATGTCTGTTGTTCAGAAGAAAACTGCAGAGATTGACGGTTACAATGCAGTGAAGTTTGGCTTTGAGGATATCCCTGCAAGAAAGGCAAATAAGCCCATGAAGGGCCAATTCGAAAAAGCTAATGTTTCTCCCATGAGGGTAATGAGAGAATTTAAGCTGGATGACATCTCCGCATATGAAGTAGGAAGTGTCGTTAAGGTTGAAGACATGTTTGAAGCTGGCGACAAGATTGACGTCTCCGGTATTTCAAAAGGCAAAGGCTATCAAGGTACCGTTAAAAGATATCGTACCGCTCGCGGTCGTATGAGTCACGGCTCAGGATATCACAGGGGTATTGGCTCAATGGGTGCAAACTCCAGCCCGAGTCGTATTTTCAAAGGTAAGAAAATGCCCGGTCACATGGGCGCTGAAAAGGTAACTGTTCAGAATCTCGCGGTTGTTAAGGTTGACGCCGAGAGAGGTCTACTCCTTGTAAAAGGCGCAGTTCCCGGTGCAAAAGGCGGACTCCTTGTGATTAAGAATTCGGTCAAGGCTTAATAGAAGAACTGGTTCGGAAGGAGGAAACGTAAATGCCAAAAGTAGATGTATACAATATCAACGGCCAGAAGGTCGGAGACATGGATTTAAATGACGATATTTTTGCGATTGAAGTTAATAAAGTTGCAATGCATAGCGCTGTTGTGAACCAATTAGCTAACGCAAGACAGGGAACACAATCCACCAAGACCAAGTCAGAGGTAAGCGGCGGCGGCAAAAAGCCCTGGAGACAAAAAGGCACAGGCCGTGCTCGTCAAGGCAGCACCCGTTCCGCACAATGGGTAGGAGGCGGTATCGTTTTGGGTCCAAAACCCAGAGGCTACAGCTACACACTGCCTAAGAAGGTTAAGAGACTTGCGCTCAAGTCTGTTCTCACTTCCAAGGTTCAGGAAAATGAAATCATCGTACTCGATTCACTTTCATTTGAAGCTCCTAAGACAAAGGAAATGGTAAAGGTTCTTGAAAATATC
>CAYWXN010000035.1:0-12186 GCA_964462075.1 uncultured Ruminiclostridium sp.
CTTTCAGCATATCTTCATTGTAGAAAAGTAGTAAACAGTTACTGCCAAAAGGAACACCGTATAATTTTCCGTCTAAGGTACATGAATTAACAGGTCCAGGATAATATGTACTTACATCAAATTTACCTGTGATATCAGCGAATATACCCATTGCTGCAAAGGATGCATGGTCAGGGTTGTCTAAGATAACAATATCAGGCAGCTCCTCTGCAGAAGCGCCGATAGACAGTTGTTTCTTCATGTCTGCAAAGGGAACATATTTAGCGCCTACAGTAATTTTGTCTTGTGAAGCGTTAAATTCTTCCATTAGCTTATTTAATGCCTTTTGATGTCCTTCTGTTTCCCAGTAATACCAAATGGTAACTTCGCTTTTCTCTCCGCCTGCTACGTCTGCCGGTGGTGCATCGGGCTTTTTACTATCTACAGCAGCAGCAGGTGAATTTGAAGCTGCCGGTGTTCCGCTTTGGCCGCCACAACCTGCGCAAAGTGTGATTAACATGGTTGCTAAAAGTATTATTGATAATAACCTCTTAAAATTTTTCATTTTTTTCCTCCTATAATTTTTGCTGTTGTTCTGTTAACTTAAATAATAAAACTTCACCTGAAACACCCTTAGTATAAATCGTCAAAAACACTACCTCCCATAAAGAGTCATTCAGACGATCGAGTACCACGGGTATTTTTCCAATTAACTGTGGAACCACCTTCTTCCAAATTCAATTATTAACTGATTTGATATATGGGTGCGTAGTCTCAGCAATGGAATTCATTGCTGTTTTTATTTTAGAATTTCTATTCATACCAAAAGTTTATCAGGCTTTATTATTGAATATAAGTTAACAGAGGATCTTCGTTTTACAATGTTATTATATAGAATCTTTAGATTTATAAAAACTCCAGAAAACTAAAAAAGGGTGAGATTTCTAAGCTAATTATTTTTAGCACTAAAATTAACCTTAGATTAAAAATCCATTATTTAAAAACCCCTCAACTCGCTATGTTAAGGACTTTTTCTTTAAGATTTCAATAAATTAATATGACATAACTCATTTATTTGCTCTCCTATAATCTACAGGTAACTGCCCTGCCAGTTCTCTGAAAACACGGCTGAAGTACTTTGCATCTGAATATCCGACTTTTTCGGCAACTTCGCAAATTTTCATTTCACTGCCTATTAACAGCTCCTTTGCCTTTGCTATTCTATGTTCTTTAATATATGAACTGAACTTAACACCAGTTTCCTTATGAAATTGCATCCCTAGATATTCCGGTGTAATATTTAGCTTCGCTGCTATTTCTTCAAGATTTATTCCTGTTTGATAATACTCTAATACCATATTTATCGCCCTTTTAACATTTAAGCTGAGCTGCTCATCATGCTGTGTTTCCTCTTTTCCTATCAAATTATATACTTCTTCGGTTACTTCCTTTAACTCTTTCCTGTTTACAGCCCCCATAATCCTTTCAATAATTTTCTGCTGCTCCAGTTGGTCATAGTTTAATGCACCGATTTCCTTAGCAACATTTATCATTGACCATAAAAATCTGACATAGCTTTCTTTGATTTCTCTGGGATTATATATTTGACCGTTTTCAAAGTAATCATTAAAGCTAATAATACACTTAAAAACAGTTTCTCTGTTAAATGAACACAAAGCAGCTTTTAAACGTATTTCAATGTCATTGGGGTAGATACATATGGATGTTCTGACTTGCAGAATTTTGGGATAGGAAATCATAATTTTATCGCCAAATGATATATTCCAGTCCATATACTTCAACAATGTATAATAGCTGCTTTTTATTTCACTGATATCATTAGCATTAATCCAACCGTAACTGTTGTTGGGAACACCATTTCCATGAATCTGTGTGATGACTCCGTTTTGAAAACATCTTTCGGTATTGTTCGCATCTTTATATCCATATAGTATGCCAAGCAACATTTTTTCCTTAGGGATTTTTAAAAGGCAATAATATAAATCATTCTTTGCCGATAAAAACCTCTCGATATCTGTTCTTACTTTGTTTACATTCTCTGAATATTGATTGCCTAGATACACCTGAACCATGCTAAATTGGGTATTATTTGAAAATCCATGTTTTTCTTTCAAATAACTGCACAGATTCTCATCAACATCAATGCTACCGAAGATAATGCCAAATACTATATTATCAAGTCTGCCCAAAATCTCAGGGTTTTGCTTTTCTTCCTCAATATTCTGCTTTTCTATGCTCTTAATAGCCTGCACGAATTCACCGACTACCAGAGGCTTGATAAGATATTCACTGACTCCCCAGCGCATGGCTTGCTGAGCATATGAAAATTCGGCATGTGCACTTAAAACAATTGCTTTGCTTTTAATTTTCTTATCATTTTCATATGCTAATGAAAGCATTTTAAGGCCATCCATTAGTGGCATCTTAACATCTGTAATAATAAGATCCGGATTTTCTCGTAATATAAGCTCGAGGCCCTCTTCACCGTTTTCTGCGCTTCCTGCAACCTGATGATTCGGAAACATTCTTCCGATCAAATTGCATATACCTTCTCTAATCCTTATTTCATCTTCTATAACTACAATTCTCATAACATTTACCCCCTATTTGGTATAAGAATAGTTACTTCGGTTCCCTCCCCTAAAATACTTGCAAACTTAACATTTGTTTGTTCACCATAATACATATATAATCTTGATATGGCATTTTCTACACCTATATGCTTACTTTCCGATTCCTGGAATTCTCCCTTATTAAATTTTTCAACCATAGAAGCATCAATCCCTTTTCCATTGTCTTTTATAGAAATGCAAAGAAAAACATCATCCAAACTCATATCAATTTTCAATACATGTTCGCGTTTCATGCCCTCAAAACCATGAATAATTGCATTTTCAATAAAAGGTTGTAAAAGCAATTTATGAATACTGAAGTCCATTGCTTCAGGTTCAACATTTATTTCACAGTGAAAAGTGTTTTTTAGCCTTGTTTGCTGCAAATATATGTATTTTTTCAGCCACTCTACCTCATCTTTAACTTTAACCATCTCATTACTTTTTGTAATAGCATATCTTAATATGGTAGCTAAAGAAGTAATTGCATTGCTAATATTAAACTCGTTCTTATCAATAGCCATCCAATTAATTGTATCAAGTGTATTATATAAAAAATGCGGATTAATCTGTGCCTCCAGTGCTTTTATTTCTGCCGCACGCTGTTTTTCTCCGGCTTCTTTTTCTTTTTCTCTGGCTTCCCCAAGCTTTCCAAGCATATCATTAAATTTAATGGCTATTAATTCAACCTCTAGTGGCATTTTATTATCAATTTTTACCCGGGTATCAAAATTTCCATAACCTGCTACATTCATTGTTGATACAACATTTTTTATAGAATATGATAATTGCTTGGATAATAAGAAAGTTAAAACAATTACAATAACTAAGGATAAAAGGCTCACCAGAATAATTATTTTCTGTTGAGTATTTAATCTCCTCATAATCGTTTGCTGATTAGATACATTTACTATATCCCATGATAACTCTTCTTCTTCATAAATATAAGTAGCAATGTATTCTCTTTCAATTAAGCTCTCATTAGTTATAAAATCCAAATATGCGACTCTTCGTTCCTCGATTGGTGCATACGGATTTACAACTTTTTTGGTCAATGCCTCCTTATTTATGTAGGAAATAATCCTACCTTTATCATCTACAATAAAATTATAGTTATTAGCATTCTCTTCCGAATCATCCTGAGTAAGGCAAACCTCTCTCAATAAATCTTCATCTATACTGATAATTACAATGCCGTTTTTCTTCTGTAAGTCTTTATAATCTATAATACGATGTGCAATATGAAATAAGTAAAAATCTTCATTTGCAAAATTTACACCGTATTCAGTCGGGAATATATGAGTTTTATTATCACTTGATACATTTTCATATAACTGGTCTTTTGTGATGCTAAAGTTTTCGATCCATGAATTTCTGTTTGTTACAGAAGTCAATCGATCATATGTAATAATCAAGCCTTCGCTAGTTATAATAGTAATAGAGCAAATATGTTCCTTAGTATATAATAATCCCCTCATATGCCTTCTTAATTGATTGATTGATACAGGCAGATCTTCATCACTATTAATTTTGTCTACTAAAGATACAATACTATCATCGGTATACATTTGATAGAGTAAGTCTTCATATGATTCAAGCTTTATTTTTAAGCTATTGCCTGTCTGCTCAAGGTTATTTATCGTCAATTCTTCCGTATTCTTCCTCAACGTATCGGAAATGTTGTAGTAAAAGAATAAACTTAAAATGAGAATCGGAATTATAGATGTAATCAAAAACAAACGTATTAACTTTGTCTGTAAGCTTGCTTTGTTAATACTATGTTCTCTCGTTTTTTTCATATTTCCCACCTTTCCAGATGCATATTCAGCAAAGATTATATATAGTTTAAGGTTGGAATTATATTGGAATTTTATCTCTATTCTCGTTATAAACAATAATAACAGAGTCTTTTTAAAAATACAATTAATAGGACGTTTCGACTTCTGGTAATATATTTTTAAGGCGGTCTCCCCTGAGTTAACAACCTTCATATTCTTCTGAATAGTCCTTTACAGTTTGTTTTTTTGGGGGGTTAATGTTAAAATCTAATTGTAGATATAGATTTGTATTGTTATACTGTCTTTTTAGTTTAGAAACGGGGGGCAATATGAAACCTAAATATACCAATTCTGCAAGATACAAATGTCTTGAGTATCTTAAAAAGCATTCAGTTGATTTGTACCTTAGCTATTGTGGAATGGAAGAATGTGATCCCGGACATTTCTATGGGCCGATAGCCCGTTCTGAGTATCTGATTCATTACATACTAAGCGGAAAGGGTATGTATCAGGTAGACGGGAAGACATATCACCTTGGAAAGAACGATGCATTTATTATTTACCCTAATGAAATAACTTTTTATCAGGCAGATAAGGATAATCCTTGGACATATATCTGGATTGGATTTGGTGGAGTTAAAGCTGAAAGTTGTCTTGACTATGCTTCCCTAAATAAAAACAATAGAGTTGGGGTATTTAATTGTAAAAATGAGCTTCTGGATTGTGTAAAAGGGATGTTAAATGCCAGTAAGCTTACCTATGCAAATGATCTTAAACGGGAAGGTTTTTTATTCATGTTTCTCTCTGCTTTGATTAATGAAAAAAACACGAACGAACATAGCAATACCCATGACTACCCTTACCAGATTTATGTTGAACATGCTCTCGAGTTTATTGACCATAATTATGAAAAAGACATCAAAGTAAATGATATCGCAAATTATATCGGTATAGACCGAAGCTATTTAACTAATATTTTTAAAAAAATCATGCACATATCGCCTCAGCAATATTTAATAAATTATCGTTTTGATAAAGCCTGTGGTCTTTTAAAATCAACAAATTTACCCGTTAGTGCTATTTCTACACAAGTAGGTTATTCCGATCCTCTTTCCTTCTCAAAAAGCTTTAAAGCCTACTATAAAATCAGCCCTACACAATACAGAGACCAAACTGAAGAGTTAGTAAATTCAAATAAAAAGGGAGAATAATACGTCTGCCCGGCTTACATATCGGTCAGACGCATTTTATGTTTCATATATAAAGCTGCTAAATGCTTTTTATATAATATATAACCGATGAAAAGTCTGATCCGTTTTGGCAAAGCTCCTTATTGTCCAAAATAATACCAATATTCATTAACTCATCACCATAATAATACCTTTGGCTGTTGTCGTTTATAATATATTTTCTGTCATCATCAAGCCCAACAAGTTTAAGTCTTTGCCAGCCTTCGTTTACCGAATTAAGAATCTTATAATACCCTGCTATTGCTTCAGTTTTATCCTCTGACACGACAATCCATGATGTTTCATTACCTTCAAACGAACTAAGAATGCGATAAAATGTACCTTTAAGCAATAGCTCCCTATGTTCTTTGTAAAAAACAATCTGTTCCTTAATTTTTTCTTTTTCCTCCGATGATAATACTGTTAAATCCAATTCATAACCAAATACTCCGAAATAAGCGACATTTGCTCTTGTTTCAAGAGGTGTAATTCTTCCCACCTGTTGATTCGGAACTTCTGAAACATGTGCTCCCATGCTGCATAAAGGATATACCATTGATGTACCGTATTGTATCATCAAACGTTCAATAGCATCGGTATCATCACTGGTCCATGTTTGCGGAGCATAATATAGCATTCCCGGATCAAACCTTGCACCTCCGCTTGAACAGGATTCGAAAAGAATATGTGGAAACTTCTCAATCAGTCTTGTATACAGATCATATACCCCTAGAATATACTGATGAAAAACCTTTCCCTGATTTTTTTCATCCACGCCCAAGGAGTAACATTCTGTAATATATCTGTTCATGTCCCACTTTACATAGGATACTTTTGCGTTACTTAAAACATCGTCCATCATGGAAAAAATGTAATCAACTACTTCTTTTCTGGAAAAATCTAAAACATACTGATTGCGGGCTGCTGAAGTACTTCTTCCGGGTGTACATATTATCCAGTCCGGATGCTTTCTGTACAGTTCGCTATCTTTATTTATAGCCTCCGGTTCAAACCATAAGCCAAATTTCATTCCCAGTGCATCAATTTTATCGGCTAAGCCTTTAATTCCGTTTGGGAGCTTCTTGCTGTTAATAATATTCCAATCTCCGAGCCCTGCTCTATCATTATCACGCTCTCCAAACCAGCCGTCGTCAAGCACAAACAACTCAATGCCAAGCTCTTTTGCTGTTTTAGCTATACACAAAACCTTTTCTTCGGTAAAATTCACATCTGTCGCTTCCCAATTATTTATAAGTATAGGTCTGATTTTATCTCGCCATTGCCCGCGAACAAGATGTTTGCTATACAATTTATGGTATGTCTGGCTCATCTTGTTGAGTCCACTATCTGAATATACAATAATGGCTTCAGGAGTCTGAAAAGCTTCTCCTTTTTCTAACGGCCATTGAAATGTATCCGGATGAATACCCATAATGACTCTTGTCATATTATGGGTGTCTACTTCTACTTGTTCAAGATGATTGCCGCTGTATATCAAGCTAAAACCATATACTTCACCACTGTGTTCGTCGGTGTTGGGCCTTTTTAATGCAATAAATGGATTATGCTCTGCACTGCTTATGCCGCGCATGCTGTAAATACTTTGTATGCCCTGCTGCAGCCTTCTTGTCCGAATGTGCCGCTCTCGCGACCATGCACCCGATAGATTAATCATCTCAAAATTGCTGTCAGGAAAGTCAATACTGGCGCTCATTACTCTTTCCAGCACTATTTCATGTTCACCCTTATTGATAAATTGTACATTTCGAGCTATAGCAGAATAATTATTAAATATTGTATAGCTTAAAATTAACTCTGTTTGTATTACTTCATCAAACAATGTGATTTCCAGAGTATCTGCCTCACAGGCATCTTCGACATAGGTTGCAGGAAGCCCTTTTAAATTCTTTTTACCGGTAAGAATCTCATGTCTTTGATATTCAAAACAAGATATTCTACTACCGTTTTTTTGCTTTATCTCAAATGCCGGATATCTGAAATCGGTATTTCCATATGATGGATATTCCTGCATAGTATATTGGAGCGAAAAAGACGGATCATCCTCAAAAACATACGCAGATAATGATCTGGGGCTTTTTTGCAGCAAATGTGAAAATGATGTTCTGTCATTAATAACCTTACCAAAATAAAGATTACCAAGTTGATTATTGGGCAGTAACTTAATAATATAGCTGATTTCCTTATTATAAAGATGGAATTCTCCCGATTCCTTATGAAAGATAATTGGCATTTGTAACCTCCCGGTGACTACATTAAATACCCCATGCAGTGACCCTTAAATAGTAATAAAATTAACTTAGTTTGAATTTGGAAATAGTGTTGTTTAAATCAATAGCTGCATAGCCCAACTCTTCGGCAAATTCTGATAATTCTTTGATATCAAAAAGTTGATTTTGATTATAATGAAAAAACCTAGTTGACTTATATTTAAAACATTACATGGTCAAACCCGATGTAGTTACACTTTGCATAAACTGCTTCTGGAATATAAAATAAATGAGTATCATGGGCCAAATCGCAAGAACGGAGGCAGCCATCAGTATAGAATATTTTACATTATATGCACTTTGAATTTTCGCCAATGCTGATGACAGGGTTGCAGCGTCGATATTGGAATTTACGATAAGCGGCCACATAAGATTTTTAAAAGAAAATAATGCAGTGAATATACTTAATGCTACCAATCCCGACTTAACCAACGGCAACATAATTAAAATGAATGTCTGCCCTATATTGCATCCGTCAATTCTTGCTGCCTGCTCCAGTTCATTTGGTATTCCCTTAAAGAATTGACGCATAAGAAATGTTCCAAACGCACTTACCAATCCGGGGAATACTAATGCGAAAATTGTATTTCGGGCACCAAGTTTATCTATCATAAGATACTGAGGTATGATAAAAATTTGTGTAGGGATCATCATCTGGAACAGTACTATCCCAAAGCAGAAATCTCTCCCCGGAAATTTAAGCCTTGCGAATGCATATGCAGCCATAGAACTGAAAGCAACGGCGCAAAGCACATTCCAGAATATCATCGAAAAAGTATTATAATATAACCTTATAAAATTATTCTGTTTTATTACATCAATGTAGTTTTGAAATCTCCATTGTGTGGGAAAAAATACAAACGGATTCATAGATGTGGCTTCTGTAACCGACTTAAATGATGTCAAAATCATCCAGGCAAATGGCATAATCATTATTCCTGAACCTAAAATAAGCAAAACATGTATAAATACTCGATATGATTTGTACCTGATTGTCATTGTAATCCTCCTAGTTGGAATAATTAACCCACTTTTTCTGTAGCCTTACCTGTATCACAGTTATGATTGAAATAATTAGAAGCAACAGCATAACTATGGCAGAGCCATAACCCTTATTATTGTATTTAAAAGAGTTATTGTAAAAAAGATATACCAGCGAAACCGTTCTGTCATAGGAGGGCCTTGCAGTATCAATCATCATGTAAACCACATCAAATACCTGCATGCATTGGATAATCGAGGTAATTACAACAAAAAATATTGTCGGTGAAACCATTGGCAGGGTTATTTTGAAAAACTGAGTCACTGCATTAGCTCCGTCAATGTTTGAAGCTTCATAATACACCCTTGGAATTTCCTGCAGTCCGGCAAGAATAAGAACCATATTATAACCAATGGTACTCCAAATACTTATAATAGCTATCGCTATCAGAGCAACATTGGGGTCGTCTATCCAATTTACAGGTTGCAGCCCAATTAGCTTAAATACATAATTGATAAGGCCGAAATGATTATTATAAAGCCATCTCCAAACCATTGTAACAGCAGCCGGAGTGGCAATAACAGGCATATAATAGATTCCACGATAGATACTCTGACCCTTCAAGTTTCTGTTGAGCAATACCGCTATTATAGCAGAAATGAAAACACTTATCGGAACCACCAATAAAGTATACAGTAAAGTATTCCCAACTGCCGACCATACCTGGGCGTCTTTTATTAATTTTTCATAATTGGCAAGGCCGACAAATATATTGCCTTTCCCAAAATCACCGCTTTTAAAAAAGCTTAAATAGCACGTTTGAATTGCCGGTATAATATTGAGGATTATAAGCCCGATTACAGTGGGAGCTATCAGGAACCAACCCCAACACCATTCATTTATTTTTGCCTTGCTTAATTGATTCTTCATTCGATTCAACCCTTCCTGACATGCTGCATGGGAAATGTTTTGTATAATGATGCGGCAACCCTGTTTAAGCTGCCGCATCAACAAAACACTTCTATCTAATTATTTATTCCTGTGCAAGGCTCTCGTTCATAACTGCCGCTGCTTCCTTGCAAGCCTGTTCAACTGTCTTTTCACCTGTGAAAGCACCTTTCAAGAATTCATAGGTCTTGTCTTCCCATTGTGCTGTTGTGTTGGAATAAGGTCTTATCTGCGCATAGTCAACCATATCAATGAAGCACTTTATATCAAAGATATCATTTGAATTCACCCATGCATCAGCAGTTCCGTTAAAGGCTGATATTGCGATTCCCAGTTCGGCTTGTCTTACCTGTCCTTCCTTGGAACCAAGGTATTCTATCCATTTCCATGCAGCATCTGCATTCTTGGTATTTGGTGCGATTGCATATCCAAGTCCATTGAAGATGGATGCTCTTCCACCATTTGGAGAAGCAGGAAGCACTGCAACACCAAAATTCTTTGACATATATTCATTAGCGGTAAACCCTGATAGGTTCCAGGATCCGAACATGCCCATTGCACATAGGCCATTTTCCAAAGTCGGTGCACGGTCGGGGTCACCGAATATCTGAGGTGATAATCCGTCTTTAACGAATTTTACATAATATTCCATAGCTTCGATGGTCTTGGGGTCGTCATAACCTGACTTTTTATCAGGAGTAATGATTGTTCCGCCATTCTGATAGACGAAATTATAGTAACCTTCCTGATTGTGTAAAGGAGCAAGGAATCCGTATTGGGATTTATCATCCTTAGTCAATTTCTTTGCAGCATCATACAGATCATCCCATGTCCAGCTGTCATTAGGATATGCTACACCGGCTGCATCAAACATTGTCTTGTTATACCATAATCCAATGGTATCATAATCCTTAGGTACACCGAACTGCTTGCCGTTGAAATTGTAAATGGAAACCAAACCTTCAGGGAAGTTCTCCATCTTCACTTTATCACTGGCAGCGATTCTATCATTCAAATTCATTAACATATCGTTTGAAGCGTATTTGTAGATATTATTGGAATGCATCCAGAATGTATCGGGCAGTGTGCCTGCAGAAGCTGCGGCATCCAGTGCTGTCCAATAATCGGCCCAACCGTTTAGCTGGATATCAATTTTTATATTTGGATTTGCTTGTGTAAACTCAGCAGCCATCTTTTCAAATCCAACTGCCTGGTTGTTATCCCAAAGACCATATGTAATAGTAACTGGTTCTTCAGCAGCTGGTTCCTGTGCTGAAGGAGCATCTTTTGAAGGTGCCGCTGGCTGAGCTGCCGATGGTGAATTTTGTGCCGGAGTAGTTCCACAACCCGCAAATGTTGTCAATAACAAAATTACTGCGAGTATGACTGAAAAAATCTGTTTTTTCATAATTATCCTCCTTATATGGTTTCCAAACCATGTCTTTATGTTTATGGTATAACAATGTTGTTTTTTGCAGAATGGAACCATGTGTTAGATATATGGAAATATGTGATTTATCTCGTCAGTATTTTATTGCATACTCTAATATTGCTGTAATTCGCTCAATAAGTCAAATATATCAGTTAATTTTCAAACGATTATTAGATTATTTATCAGTATATAGTACTAATTATCAGTAAATACTTTAAATGATTTAATTATTGGTATAAAATAGTGATGCAAATTAATTAATTAATAAAAAGGATCATATAAATGGAAAACAAGAAGAAATCTATCAAGAAGAGAATAGCTTTCTGGTGTTTATTAACCACCGCCATTGTTTTAATCGCCTCAATTGTGTTGAGACTAAGTATGCGCGCTCCTGAAGGGAATGATACTATAAACTTAACGGGTCGTGTTAACAAAGATGTGCCAGTTGTTATAAAGAATGAACCATTACCTGAAGAGCCTCCAAGAGAAAACATTTATACCTTTCTTGTCGCGGGAAAGGACAAGACCTCGGATAGCACAGATACTATTATGTTGGTAAGGCTGGATATCGGAAATAAAAATATTCGTATTTTGAATATTCCAAGAGATACAATGCTTGATACAGACAGAAAGTCAAAAAAAATAAATTCCTCTTATAATATTGGCGGAATTGAACAATTTGAAAAGGATTTGGCAAGTCTGACAGGCTTTTATGTAAACCGTTATGTTCTGTTTGACATAGAAGGTGTAGAAAAAGTTATCGACGCAATCGGAGGGGTAGATATCGATATCCCAAGAAATATGAATTATGAGGACCCAACACAGGATCTTTATATTCATCTCAAGAAAGGATATCAGCACTTAGATGGGAAACAGGCTGTTAATTTGGCTCGTTTCCGAAGCTACTCCGACGGTGA
>CAYWXN010000036.1:0-1646 GCA_964462075.1 uncultured Ruminiclostridium sp.
TATTTTTAATACCGGCAACTTTCATTCCCGGCTCGATTTGGGTAGCTCCTTCACGTGGCAGCAGAATAAGTTTGTCCAACATTAACATTGGATATCTATGAGGCAATAATTCCTGTATTTCATTAGGTCTTAAAACTCTTTTATCTTCTTCCATAATTCCTCCGCTAATCCTGGCTCCAGTTATGCCATATATTCTGGACATCATCTTGATCCTCAAGGCGTTCAATCAGTTTTTCCATTTTTTCAACAGACTCCGGATCAGTAAGCTCAGTATATGTTGCAGGTATCATTGTAATTTCTGCTGATGCAAATTCCAATCCCGCTTTTTCCAGCTCTTCGCAAACCTTGGAGAAATCACCGGGGGAGGTGAGTACTTCATAGTACTCATCCTCTGCCATAAAATCCTCGGCTCCGGCTTCCAAAGCTAATATCATTAGCTCGTCCTCATCAGCACCGGCCGCAGATTCCTTTTCTATAATAATCTGGCCCTTTGACTCAAACATAAATGATACGCAGCCTGTAGTTCCCAAATTACCGCCGAATTTATCAAAAAGGTGCCGTACATCTCCGGCTGTTCTGTTCCTATTATCTGTATATGTTTCAACTATTACAGCCACACCGTTAGGGCCGTATCCTTCATAGTTTATTAATTCATAACCGGAACCGTCTCCTTCTCCTGCGGCTTTTTTTATACTTCTTAATATAGAATCATTGGGCATATTATTCGATTTTGCTTTGGCAATAACATCTTTAAGCCTCGCGTTTGTCGCAGGGTCAGCACCTCCGCTCCGAACTATTATCGCTATTTCGCGCCCAAGCTTTGTAAACATTTTTCCTTTTTGGGAATCGGTTTTTTCCTTCTTACGTTTAATATTTGACCATTTTGAATGACCTGACATAGTAACACCCTCTTAATCATTTTTTTCCTTCTTTTTATCTTCTAAAACATTTCCTTCGTTATCAAAATAAATATTTTCTGTTCCGGCTTCTTCAATACGTAACACACCGCCTGTTATTTCCCGGATTTTGTGTTCAAGCAGTTCCTTTCTATCAATCGGTGAATAGATTGTATATTTCACTTCATGGGTGTAATCGGTATTTGCTATTACAAAACCCTCACCTAAAAGCATATTCTGCATTTTACCGGATAAATGATATTCTATAGGTAAATTAAATTTTAGGCAAGGCTTTACAAAAATCTCACCTGCATCCTCTAATCCGCCAGCACAAGCCTTGCTGTATGCACGCACCAGTCCTCCCGCTCCAAGTAGAATTCCTCCGAAATAACGGGTAACAACTACAACGACATTTTGGAGGTTTTTCTTTCTGATTATATCCAGCATAGGAAGTCCTGCCGTTCCCTGTGGTTCACCGTCATCACTGTAGCGCTGATAAAGAGCATCCGAATCTACCGAATAGGCATAACAATTATGAGTTGCATCCCAACAGGAAGTTTTTATTTGCTGGATAAAACCCAATGCTTCCTGCTCTGTGTCTACCGGTTTTGCTCTGGCAATAAACTTTGATCTTTTTTCTTCGAATAGGTAATATCCCTCTTCTTTTATAGTTTTATAACTTTTCAATTTTTACTCCTTTTAAAAAAGGATGACCTAAGTCATCCTTCATTTTATCAGAATATTGCTTAA
>CAYWXN010000036.1:1746-11744 GCA_964462075.1 uncultured Ruminiclostridium sp.
GAAAGCAGATTCATTTGCAGTATTGCTTCTTCTACATCCATAGGTTTTAATGGAAACCGTTTTGTTCTGACAACGTCATAGATGTCATCTTCTTCAATTTTTTCGTGTATGATAAAATTCTCTGGAACCATTTCATCCTGACGTATTTTTTTGCCCAGTTTTGTTTTGTGCTTTCTAATCTGTCTTTCCAATTTTTCTACTACCATATCCATGGACCCATACATATCATTACTACATTCTTCTGCACGAATTATTGTGCCGCCGGAATATACTGCTGCCTCAAACGTGTACCTGTCTTTCTCAATCTTGAACATAATAACAGCTTCAGCATCCGGCTTAAAAAATCTTTCGAACTTACCTATCTTTTTAATAGCTTTCTCCTGCATTGTATTTGTTACACCTGCTTGTTTACCCTTAATGGTATACTTCATATGAACATCCCCTCTCGTGCAAAGCTTCAATAATATATATTTCGATATTACCCAGAATAACCCGCTTTAAATCATTTAACTTATCCACAAAGTTATCCTCACAACATGAACATATGTGGATAACTCTTGTATTCCAGTCAGGTCAACGGCTTTGATGAGTTAATATTAAAGGCAAAGGATATCCGGGTATCCCTTGCCTTTTTTGTTTGCTTTAAAATATTGGTCTTCGGCAGTGTGAACAATCAACTCATTTTCTTATAAACATTTGGGCAAATACATAGCCATACTTATTACTTTTTGATATACCTATACCGGTATAATTGTAATTGCTGTTCATAATGTTGTTCCGGTGCCCTTCTGACTTCATCCACGAGGTTACCGCACCTTCAACCGTTGAATTTCCTGCGATATTTTCAGCTGCTGCTTTGAATGTAATCCCAAATTGTCTCATCATATCAAAAGGGGAACCGTAGGTGGGTGAATAGTGTGAAAAATAATTGTTCTTTGTCATATCATTCGCTTTGATTCTGGCTACCTTCATTAGCTCAGGATCGGCGATCAAAGGACTTAAGTTACTCTTTGCACGCTCTGCATTTATCAGATCAAGAAGCTTCTTTTCATCTTGAGAAAGCTCCCCTCCCTTTTGATCTGTAGAAGGTGCAGGTGTTGCAGCGGGCGTCTGCGCAGGAGTTGAAGGTTTACTGGGTGCGGGAACATTTGATTTACCGGTGGATGTCTGATCAACCTCAGCGGCGTTTTTCAAGTATGCTCCGGATACACAACCAACCTTACCGGTTTCCGGATCAAATACGGCATACCAGTCTCCTATTTTGGCTAAAACATTGAGCCATTTATGTTTTGTGAATTTTCCGATGACTTCATGCTGGGTAGAAGGACCGCTTCGCAAATTTAACTTATTTGCTATTACCACACCATTGATGAAATCAACCTTTTCAAATGTCTGCACTGCACCGGCCTTAAGAGTTCCGATGCCCGGAAATACCATGATGCCAATTGTCATAATCATTATCAGTGACATAGCCAATATACGTTTTTTCATATTCTCCCTCCGTTATCTGCAAAAGATTTCAACCATAGTATTCTCTTTTTTTCAGGAATTATTTTAGCTATATCCAGTTTCATTCCTTCCAAAAATGCTTCTATTGCAGAAAAACGAAGGTTCAAAGATTTTGAACGGGTCCCCAGTCGTTGAAACTCGAGGGAAACAATAGCCCCACCTCACCACCTTAGTAGCGAGAGAAATCTTTATTCTCGTTATAACGACCTCACCCATTAGCAAAATCAAAGATTTTGAATGGGTCTCGAGTCGTTGAAACTCGAAGCGATGTTGCCACCTAAGATGTGAGGAAAATCTTTATTTTCGTTATAACCAGCCTCATTTTTCGCAAAAAAGAAGCAACTCCAAAAGTTATTGTTGCCACTATGTTTAAAAATAACACTGTTATAACCTAATTTTAAAAATTTTATTTTTGTTTTTTATTGATTAATAAGCTCGAGGATTTCATTTTTTGAGAAATGATACTTTTTGTTGCAGAAATGGCATGAAAGTTCCGCACCTTTTTCATCTCCAGCAATTTCCGAAAGATCTTTCTTGCCGATACTCATTAAATTTCTTCTCATACGATCTTTAGAACAAGTACATTTATAGCTTACCGGGCATGTTTCTAACATCTCTAAATCCTCAACGGGGAAAATGAGCCTTATAATATCTTCGGGAGTTTTTCCTTCATAAAGGAGGGTAGTTACAGGTTTAAGATTAGATATACCTTTTTCGACGGCGACGATGGCATCATCGGAGGCACCGGGAAGGAGTTGTATAAAAAAGCCCCCGGAGGTAATAACCTTTTGGTCGGTTCCTATCAAAACACCTAAATTCATAACCGTTGGCGTCTGTTCGGAGAATGCATAATAATAAGTCAGGTCCTCTGCAATCTCTCCCGATACCAAATCCACATATCCTATATATGGCTCTTTTAAGCCTAAATCCTTAATTACATTCAGGTATCCCGGTCCTACAGCTTTTTTTATATCAAATTTCCCAGCTTGGTTTAACGGTACATCAAAAAAAGGATTATACACATATCCCCTTACTCCGGCTTTCCAATCAGTTACCGCAACTATTCCTCCAATAGGGCCGTCTCCTTTAATCTGTATAGTTATAGTCTGATTAACGGCTTTAAGGGTTTGGCTCATCAGCGCAGCTCCTGTTAAAACTCTTCCAAGGGCTACAGCGGGAGTCGGATACATATCATGCAGGACACGAGCCTCTTCAACTGTATTTGTGGTTACAGCGGCATAAATTACTATTTGTCCGTTAAGGGCCATTGCTTTGGCTATATAGTCATTCATAGGTATATCTCCTTTTTTCTTTGTCATCCAGAAAGACTCTTCGCTACGCTCAGAGTGGCAGATTTTTTCAATCATATACACAATCAATGCCCGTAGTGTAGCTTAAATCCGGGAAGAGATCGTCAATACATTCGCCTTTAAAAATCCTTGTAAACAGGGTGTTTATGTGTATCGCCGCAGTATCAGCTGCATTTAAAATAATATCATCAACTGAGGTTTGGTTGGTCTCACCCTTAACAAAAGGATTAACCCAGGTCCTTTTTTTCCTGTTCGCCCAATCAATAGTATCATCACAAGTAAGAGGGTATGGAATTTTCGGAGGTTTTATTCCACCTCCGGTAAAGCTGTCCAGCCAGTTAATTATAGCCTTTTTCCACCCATTGGGATCATAAAGGAGATCATGTCCACGATAAAAATCTCTCAAGATCCTATTAATTTCTTTTGCATCTGCCTCAATTTCATATATTTCGTAAAACGCTTCTTTCAGAAAATCGGCTACACCGCTAGGCCACTTTTTCCCTATATCAGCCAGTTTTCTGGTTCTTTCCTTATATGCCGGCCTCCCCATCATTTCTCTCCAGAATATTACATCCAGAGCGATTTCTAACTGCTGATGGGTTACCTTCCTCGGTGTTCCGTCCACACCCCATATCCATTGGCTTTCAGCCCAGGAAACATAGGGATGCAACATCCTGTCCAATGTAAAATGGCATATAAATCCGCACATATATATTGCAACATTCATCCAGCTTTTATCGTATGAAACATTTTGAAGCTTCTCAAAACCTCTTAATAGAAATGCCCCCGTTCTTTTATCATGCATAGTGTGGCCCAGATCTTTTAATGGCCCCTTCCCTGAGTAGGGAAAGCATTTATAGAAGAATAAAGGATCAGGCCCCTGTGCACCCAAATGATAAAGAGAGCGCTTTTTTGAAACGCCCTCAAAAATTCTTCGACTCTCTATTCTCTTAAGCACGGCTTCTGCTAAAATTATGTGGGTAAGAAAATCAGCCATTTTGTTCCTCTCAAATTACCGGGATAAAAAATCATCCGGTTTTTTGTCTGATAATTTGAAATAGTAAGCGAGCGCTTGGGTAATCCTTTTTGAGGCCTCTCCGTCTCCGTAGGGGTTAACCGCCTTTGCCATTCTTTGATATTCTGCAGCATCGTCTAAAAGATAACGTGCTTCATTATACACTATCTTGGAATCTGTTCCCAGAAGTTTTACTGTTCCTGCTTTAACAGCCTCCGGTCTCTCGGTTTCATTTCTCAATACCAAAACGGGCTTACCTAATGAAGGGGCTTCTTCCTGTAACCCCCCCGAATCGGTCATTATTAATATGGATTTATTCATGAGATTGTGCATGTCCTGAACATTCAGAGGGTCTATCAAATGAATGCGCTCATGTCCGCCGAGTATTCTGTTTGCTGTCTCTCTGACAACCGGATTCAAATGCACAGGATATATAATCGAAACATCGGATATATCCTCACAAAGTCTGCGAAGGGCCGTACATATACTTTCTAGGGGCTGCCCAATATTTTCTCTTCTATGAGCTGTAACCAGAATAACCCTCTTTTTATCGAAGTCATAATCCTTCAAAAATAAATCGCTATAAACATAGTCGGGAACAACAGTTGATGATAAAGCGTCAATTACTGTATTACCCGTTACATATATATTCTGCTCATCGACATTTTCTTTTAACAGGTTCTCCTTATTTGTTACAGTCGGTGCAAAATGGAGGTCGGCAATTGCGCCTGTAAGCTTTCTGTTCATCTCTTCGGGATAAGGAGAATATTTATCATAGGTCCTTAATCCCGCCTCAACGTGCCCTACCTTGACCTTGGCATAAAAAGCAGCAAGGGAGGCGGCGAAAGTTGTGGTAGTATCACCGTGAACCAATACCATATCAGGCTTTGCCTCCTGGTATACAGCGTAAAGCCCCTCAACCGCACGGGTAGTAATATCTGTCAGAGTCTGCCGGTCCTGCATTATATTTAAATCATAATCGGGTTTTATCTTAAAAATATCCAGAACCTGATCCAGCATCTGCCTATGTTGAGCAGTAACGCAAACCATGGAATCCAGTATATTGCTTTTTGCCAATTCTTTAACTAAAGGTGCCATTTTAATTGCTTCAGGCCGAGTCCCAAACACAGTCATGATTTTTGTTTTTCTCATGATTCTATTTCTCCGTCCTGCTCATGTTTACTTTCTTCTGTGGATATTCCTTTTTCTCCGGTGCTTACTTCTTGTTTTCTACCTGAAGCCGCTTCAAGCTGAGCATCGGTAAGCTCTGTGTTTTCGGTATTCTCCGTTTGTTTCATTCTTTTGTCTTCAGGTACCAAGGTAATTTCTTTCAGGTTCCTTGCGCCGCCAATTCCGAACATAACAATTATTATCAGAAGAATAATAGAAGGTAAGAGACCCTTATCCACCAAAGCTATTGAAACAAGCCCCAGAGCTCCGCTTACAATATACAGAATTATAACAGCCATGCGATGACTTAGTCCCATGTCCAGCAGTCTATGGTGGAGATGCCCTCTATCCGGCTCTCCTATTGGCTTACCATGAAGAATTCTTCTGAATATAGCAAACATGGTATCAAAAATCGGAAGCCCGAGAACTAAAATAGGTATTGCCACGGCCAATGCAGTAACCGACTTCATGGTTCCTTCTATGGAGATTATGGCCAATATAAACCCCAGAAAAGTAGCCCCCGTATCACCCATAAAAATCTTGGCCGGATTAAAATTGTAAGGTAAAAAACCTGCAATTGCACCAACCAGCGAAACAGAAATTATTGCTATATCGTCCTGCCGTCGGATGACAGCCACAATATAAAGAGTAATAGCTGCAATGCCTGATACTCCCGCAGCCAAACCGTCCAATCCGTCAATAAGGTTTATGGCATTTGTCATTCCTACTATCCAAATTACCGAGATCACAAATGCCAATATATCACCCAGTGCATACATCATGCTTGGATGTAAAGCCACTGTTTCCTGGAATGGCTTTGATATAGCCGTGATCCTTGTTCCGGTTGCTACCACTATTATTGCGGCAATAAGCTGTATCGGGAACTTCACCCTCGCTCTGAGAGCTTTTATATCATCGACAATTCCAAGAACAATAATAATTAGCACACCAACCAGAATTCCCAAGGTTTCCCTCTTTGCTAGGAACTGCGTAAAGGACTTTATGTCTTTGGTGGCAAAACTATATGATGCGGCCAAAACAAAGCCTGCAATAATTGCCAGCCCTCCCATTAAAGCCATGGGTTTTTTATGGACACGACGGCTATCATTCGGAACATTTACAGCGCCTGAATTTACGGCAATTTTCCGCGCAATCGGAGTAGCAAAAAAAGCTACAATCAGTGCCACAGCAAAGGCAACCAAATGATGAAATTCTATTGTTATCATGCTAACACCTCAGCTACTATAAAAGAGGAAATTTTATTGCTCGGGATCTTCATATTTCAATACACGAACTCCGGCTTCCTGCAATAACTCCATGGAAAGCTCGTCAGGGTAATCACCTCTGAAAATAATTTTGGTAATACCCGCATTAATACAAAGCTTGGCACAAAGCACACAAGGTTGTGTAGTTACATACATAACCGCGTCCTTGATACTGGTGCCCGAGTATGCTGCCTGAGCTATTGCATTCTGCTCGGCATGAGTCGCCCTGCAAATCTCATGCCGTTGACCGGAAGGTATATTTAATTCGTTTCGGATGCAACCGACTTCTGCACAGTGTTTACACCCGACCGGGGCGCCATTGTATCCCGACGCCAAAATTCTTTTGTCCTTTACAATAAGGGCTCCAACCTGCCTTCTTAAGCATGTTGAACGTGTTTTTACCAAATCAACGATATTCATGAAATATTCATCCCATGTTGGACGCATAAAACAACCCCCTCTTGCTTACTTGATTTTAGTCTATCCTGTTATTTTGTTCCGAAGAGTCTGTCACCTGCATCACCCAGACCCGGAACAATATACCCTATATCATTTAGCTTTTCATCTACCGCTGCACAGTAAATACATACGTCAGGATGCTCTTTGCTGAGTCTTTCCACACCTTGTTGGGAGGCAATAAGACAAACAAATTTTATGCTTTTTCCGCCTCTGGCTTTAATAAACTTCACAGCATCACAAGCTGACCCTGCGGTTGCAAGCATGGGATCCAGTATAACCACATCACGGTCCTCGATATCTTGAGGTAGCTTACAATAGTATTCTACAGGTTCTAAAGTCTCATGGTCACGGTAAAGGCCTATATGCCCGACTCTGGCCATAGGTACCAGTTTGAGCATTCCATCCACCATACCAAGCCCAGCTCTCAAAATAGGAACAAAAGCTAATTTCTTACCTGATATTACCTTTGTTTTTGCGGTACCTATAGGAGTTTCGATTTCCACCTCTTTCAGCGGAACATCTCTGGTAACCTCGTATCCCATAAGCATTGATATTTCCGATGCCAGTTCACGGAATTCTTTAGCACTGGTGTTCTTATCGCGGAGCAGCGATATTTTGTGTTGAATAAGCGGATGGTCAAAGATAAAAACATTCTTTTGCATATATATCCTCCCAGTCAAATTTATTTTAAATATTGATTTTCTATTTCGGTAATTCCATCAATACGTCTTTGGTGTCTTTCTTCATGAGAAAACTCAGTTCCTAACCATGTATCAACAATTGCATATGCAAGCTTTTCGGCAACAATAAAAGCCCCTAGGGCTAAAATATTTGTATCATTATGTTCTCTCGTCAGACGGGCAGAAAGAAGATCCCCGCATAGTGCCGCTCTTACACCCTTGACCTTGTTGGCAGCTATAGAAATACCTATTCCGGTGGAGCATATCACTATACCCTTTTCACATTTTCCTTTACTTACCGCTAAAGCGGCTTTCACCGCAAAAGTGGGATAATCCACCGACTCGGCGCTATATGTTCCGAAATCTTCAACCTCATAACCTTTTCCGATAAGATAGGCTTTTATTTGCTCTTTTAAAGCGAATCCACCATGGTCGCTTCCTAATGCAATTTTCAAAGCTGTCGCCTCCTTTGATTTCTAAATAGATTTTATAGTAACACAGCCTCATTGTCAAAATATTAGAATCACTTTTTAGTAAGAACTTCTACCTATTTTCAGCAGCCGCTTACATATGTCATCCTATGGTATCTGAGCGCAGCGAAGGATCTTCAAGCCAAAAGATTCTTCATTCCGCGGAGCGCAATGAGGAATGACAGTTATTTTTAGAGCAGAAAACCTCAAGTTATATTCTTTCTAAAACTTCCACGATAAGCTCTTCAATCTCATTAGCACAGCTTTTATAAGTATCGTAATCTTGGCCAAAAGGGTCGATAACATCCGTATCCTCTTTTATCCCCGAAAATTCCTTCAATACATGGACTTTATCAGACGATTCCGGATAAATATCAATAATCATATTTCTATGATGTTTTGTCATGGTAAGAATTATATCTGCTTTTTCAATATCCGAATCATCTAAAATCTTTGCTCTGTGAGATTTAATATCAATGCCGAATTCCTTTTTCATTACCTCAATGGCTTGATAGCTTGCCGGATCACCTTCAAAGGCATATACCCCCGCAGAAGATACTTCGAAATTCTCATCTATGCCTTTCTCTTTAATTATGTCCCGAAAAATAGCCTCCGCCATTGGACTTCTGCAGGTATTACCCGTACATACAAAAATAATCCGCTTCACCATATCAATTCCCCTCTTATGCTTTAATAACTTTCCCGGAGGAAGCCTTTTTAAGCCTGTTCATAATAGCTCTACCTATTCCTTTTTCCTCAAAGACTTCTGAATATATGATATCTACTTTTTTATCATCGAATGTTCTCAATGAATCATACAATCGGGCTGCTATCTTATCGACATGCTTAACTGACCCTGCATTTACAACTACCTCTGCATTGTATTTATGTGCGTTTTCAAGGCTTGCTAAAACTCCGACTCTAAGACCCCGCTCACTGCTTTCCTTTATAAGAGAATTAATCTTTTTCACCACTGAATCTGACTGGCCGCTTATTAGAATCATTTCTGCTTTCGGAGAATAATGACGATACTTCATACCCGGTGACCGTGGCTTTATATCACCTTTAACTTCCAAAACAGGGTCTGTATTTACTTTCCCTAAAACCTTTTCCAGCATCTCTAAAGTAATTCCACCCGGTCTCAGTATTACGGGAATGTCGGTGGTAACGTCCAGAACCGTTGATTCTACTCCTACTTGGCACGGCCCCCCATCAATAATATATTCTATACTACCATACAAGTCTTCGATTACGTGCCTATGTGTAGTCGGACTTGGGCGCCCTGAAATATTCGCACTTGGTGCGGCAACCGGAATTCCCGCTTCTCTTATAAGCTTTTGAGCGACAGGATTATCCGGCATACGAACAGCTACTGTGTCAAGACCTGCGGTAATAATATCGGGAACCAGGTTGGACTTTTTAAAAACCATGGTTAAAGGCCCGGGCCAAAAAGCTTTTATTAGTAAATCTGCCGTTTCCGGAATCTCTGCAACTAACTCATTGAGCTTTGAAACTTCGGCAATGTGTACAATCAGGGGATTATCAGAAGGTCTTCCTTTAGCTTCATATATTTTCTCAACTGCCTTAGTGTTAAGAGCATTCGCTCCCAGACCATAAACAGTCTCTGTAGGAAAAGCAACCAATTTCCCTTCCCGCAAGGCATTCGCGGCGTCCTGAAACGCTTCGTCATCAGCTCCATTTATAATAATTGTGTCCATTAATAATTACCTCATTTTATTTTGTTAAATATTATACCATAAATATGCTGCAAAACGACGAGCTCGTTTTGCGCAGGATTGTTGCTAAAAAAAGAGGCCCTGCCCAAATTAGCATAACCTCTTTCATATTTATCACATTATCTGTTTAAATTTTTTTATTTTCCTTCTCAACGTCGCGATATTGTATGCCCTTTTTAATTGGCTTTGAGCCGTCTTCCCCGGGTACATAGGCAGATTTCATGCCTAATCCGCGTTCCTTAAGCTTTTTGGCTTGACCTTCTTTAAAACATACCTCACAAAAATAACCGCTGTTTACAGGCCGACCACACATTTCACAACGAATGAATCCTTTATTCTCCCCGACAATTTCTAAACGGTCTTCCTTTAAATAACGCTTGATGG
>CAYWXN010000037.1:0-11645 GCA_964462075.1 uncultured Ruminiclostridium sp.
AAAATGATAATTAGGATTAGGCTTTTTCCTATGTGCTTCATGTCAAACTCCATACTGTTTTATTTTCCCTAATTTTAATTTTAGCACAAATAGCCACTTTATCTTATAATTCGTATTGTTTTTTAAGAAAAATGTAATAGTATAGTAAGGAAGCAAAAACCAAAATGGAAAAATAAAGACTTAAGCTTTGCCAAATGCTTTAAATCGAGTAAAATAGTAAGTATCATATTGTGAATATGAAATCTTTGTATGAGGGTTGCAGCTATGATTAAACAATATTATATGCCTACACAAATTTTAATGGGAGAGGATTGTGCTGAATCCAACAGCTCCGCATTTTTGAAAATGGGAAAAAAGGCTCTGATAGTTACCGGAAAACATTCTGCAAAAAAGAATGGATCCCTTGATGATATTATAAAAGTTCTTTCTTCAAATGGCCAAACATGGGCTTTGTTTGATAATGTTATGAGTAATCCTACTATTGAGTGTGTTTACGAGGGTGCTGCTTTTGCAAAATCTGAGAATGTGGATTTTATTATTGCCATCGGCGGAGGATCGCCAATGGACGCAGCCAAAGCTATCAGCTTATTAGCATGCCAGAATATACCGGAGGATAAGCTGTTTGGCGGACAATACTCAGAGGAGATACTTCCTATGATTATGGTACCGACTACTGCGGGAACAGGGTCTGAGGTAACTCCTTATTCTGTTCTGACTAATGATCGGGCTCAAACAAAAAACAGCATTTCTGCAAACATACTTTTTCCCCAAATAGCCATTCTGGATGCTAAATATATGGTTAACCTGCCAAAAGAAACAACTATCAATACCGCAATAGATGCTCTTTCTCACTCTATCGAGGGGATGTTGTCTCTTAGGGCAAATCCAATTGTAGACTCAATAGCATTAGAGAGTATAAAACGTATTTCACGCTGTTTTGAAAGTCTCAAATCCGGAAAATTGACCAAAATTCAGAGGTTTGAATTATTATATGCATCAACACTTGGGGGTATTGTTATAGCAAATACCAAAACCACAGCAGTTCATTCCATGGGGTATTCATTGACATATTTCCACGATATTGATCATGGAAGAGCGAATGGACTACTTTTAGGAGAATTCTTAAAATATATTGAAAGAATTTGGCCGGAGCGTGTTTGTGAGATTCTGTCGGCAATGGGATTAAGTACAGTTAATGAATTCATTACTTTACTTGATGGGCTTTTAGGGGAAAGAGAGAGGCTTACCGATGAGCAAATAGAAAAATACGTATCAATTACAGCTAAGTCCGGTAATGTGAAAAACAGCCCCATAATTCCCGGCACAAAAGACTTGATTGAAATTTATAGAAACAGTATGAATAAATAGAAGAAAATTAGCATTCAGCTTTAGTATTAATGCGGACTGAAAGAGGTGAAAAACTTGTCAAATGAATCTAATAAAGTACCATTGAATGAGCTCAACATGAGAATGAGCAGATTTAGAAAAGAAATGGACAGAACTCAGCCTGATTGGGAGATAGTGGCAATATTCAGTAAAATCAATCTTTATTATTTTACTGGAACTATGCAGGAGGGTATGCTATTAATCCCAAGAGAAGACGAGGCCACCCTGTGGGTTCGCCGAAGCTTTGACAGAGCTATTGATGAGTCGCTTTTTCCGCAAATAAGTTATATGGAAAGCTATCGAGATGCCACCGGTACTATTAAGTTACCCGAAACCTGCCATATTGAAGCTGAGATTATTCCCGTTGCCTATTTGCAGCGTTTCCAAAGACATTTTCCCTTTAAAAATATCAAATCTGCCGACAAGCAGATTAATAAGATCAGATCTATAAAAAGCCCATACGAACTGGCTTTGATGGAAGCATCAGGTGCAAAGCACAGATATGTATTGGAAGAATGTGTACCAAAGATTCTTATAAAAGGAATGAGTGAGGTTGATTTTGTTACAGAATTATACTCGGTGATGGTAAGGGAAGGCCACCACGGAGTAGCCAGATTTGCTATGTTCGAGACCGATTTGGGTATAGGGCAGATAGGATTTGGCGAGAGCTCTATTTATCCGACATTCTTTAACGGACCGGGAGGAAATAGCGGGATAAGTCCGGCAGTACCGATTATCGGAAGGCGGGACCGCAAGCTTGAGAAAGGCGATCTGGTCTTTGCTGATGCTGCTTTCGGTGTCGATGGCTATCATACAGATAAAACCATGACTTATATGTTCGGTAGGCCTTTGCCAGAAAGTGTAATTTCCAAACATAAAAAATGCTTAGAAATACAGAATAAAATGGCCGAAATGCTGAAACCGGGAAATATACCTGCCGAGATTTATAAGAATATTATGGGGGGACTGGATTCGGAGTTTGCCGAAAATTTTATGGGCTATAAGAATCGTAAGGTCAAGTTCTTAGGCCATGGGATAGGGCTGCATATTGATGAACATCCTGTCATAGCCGAGGGCTTTAACGAGCCTCTGGAGCTTGGCATGGCCATTGCTCTTGAACCGAAAATAGGTATAGAAGGTATCGGGATGGTAGGTATTGAAAATACATTTTTAGTTACAGAAAAAGGCGGGCGCTGTATAACAGGAGACAATCCGGGACTGATAGGAGTGTACTAATGTCATTCTGAACGGAACAAACGCGGAGTGAAGAATCTTATTATTTTTATGTAATTAGAGTGCGCCGGCGTAAAATCTATTGCATTATACAGGGGGCGGGCGCAAGAATCTCATTTCGAACGCCTCTAAGCACCTGGCTCTATAAGACCAATATCCCCAGTAAAAGACATGGCTCCGTCAGACTGTGCGAAAACTTTTTAACATGCAGGTTATAATATTTGATTATGCAATTTATAAATAAGCGGCGTGGCTGCTGCGATTTAAAGCGGGCATACAACTCATTGCATGAGTTGTTTTGGATTGCGTAGCCATACGACTCAATTGAGTCGTTTTGCGACATAGAAACAGGATGTTTTTCCCGGAGCGCTAAATCGTTGCAGACTACAGCCGCTTAACTTAGACAAACACGTTAGTTTCTTTTGAAAAGTTTCTTCACTACTCTCATAATAAAAGGTGTTTTTATATCCGGAGCGGGGGAGGCTGGCGCATTTATTTTAACTTTTGAGACCTCCCGCTCGGTTTCTGTGCGCTTTGGTCCAATTGTTATGCTGGTAGTAATTTTCTTTTCGATAGCTGTATCCGGCTTTTTATGCGAGTGTTCGAGTTTTGCTTTTTCTTGATTCTTATTTGAATTTGCTTTTGGCGCTGTACTCGTTATACCGGGTTTGCCTACCACTGCTTTGGCCTTAGCTCTTTTTCTATTTGTAGTATCCGATTTACTTTTTTGAGTTGTCTTGGGATAATCCTGACTGTGTGCAATCTTCTGAGAATGAGCATCGAGCCATTGACCGGCGTTATCCCTGCGCTCTTTAATCAGTGCGTCTGAGGGAAGCTCTCCTTCATCTATGAGAGCTCCTATATGCTCTTCAATCTCATAAAGGCTTATTATATCGTCCCCTGTAACTAAAGTAATTGCTTTGCCAACGTTTCCGGCCCTGCCGGTACGCCCTATACGATGCACATAGCTGTCCTTCTCAACTGGGACATCGTAGTTGATAACTAAGGATAGATCATCAACATGTATGCCTCTGGCCGCCACATCAGTAGCCACAAGTAGACTAAAATCACCATGTTTAAACTGATCCATAGTTTTTAGTCTTTTATGTTGCGGGATATCACCGTGCAGGGCTTTTGATGAGTAACCCTTTTTGATTAAAAAATTATGCAAACGGTCGACAGTCATCCTAGTATTGCAAAATATTATACAGCTTTCAGGCTGCTCAACCAAAAGCAAGTTGTCCAGCCATTTACGTTTTTCGCTGTTTTGAACACGATAGTAGATTTGCTCGATAGAGTCTACGGTCATAGTAGGGGATTCTATCTCTATAGTTACCGGCTGCCTCATGTAATCCCGGCAGATACTCTTAACTTCAGGGGGTATGGTTGCAGAAAAAAGGAGTGTAATCCTTTCCTTGGGTAAGGTCTTTATAATTCTTACAACTTGATCAATAAAGCCCATATCAAGCATTCGGTCTGCCTCGTCAAGCACCAAAAATTTTATACCCTTCGTTTTGAGGCTGCCCTGTTCAATATGATCAAACACTCTTCCGGGAGTACCGGCAACAATCGATATTCCTTTAGAAAGAGCTTGCTTTTCAATACTTATATTATGCTGACCGTATACCGCGGTTGTCTTATGGGAGGTATGCTTGGCCATTAGCTTTAAATCGTTGTCAACCTGTACTGCAAGTTCTCTTGTAGGTGTCAGTATAAGACCCTGAGGAATTAAACTCTCAGAATCAATGGATTGTAGCATTGAAACGCCGTAAACTGCGGTTTTACCGCTTCCGGTTTTAGACATCACAATAAGATCTTCCCGGTTTAGAATATGAGGAATAGATTTACTCTGTACTTCAGTTGGTTCCTCATAACCCATATCTTCCAAGGCTTTTAGAATAGGGGGGATTATTCCTAAATTATTAAAACTATTATTCATTCTTATCAACTTTCATAATATAAAAATATTATTGCTCTAATTACTCTACATATGAACTAGCACACACCGGTACTGAGTATATGATTCTGCACAATGCTTAAGTATAACAGAATAAAGGGGTTAATTCAATAAATCAGGAATTAACCCTCCAAAAACTTTAGAGTAAATTCATTAGTTTATTTATCCGAGTACAATCTGGAATAGTATTCATCGAGCATTCTTTTCATCCCGAAGGGTATTTTAGTTGTATTTATAGAGGCTGCCATCATATCAATCCACTTATTTCTGTTTTCATAGTACGTAGGGATTACTTCGTTTGTAAGACAGCTTTTCAGTGCTTTAAAGTCATGTTCATCGGCTTTTGTTTCATTATCGCTTTGATAAGCATTTCCGAATTGCCATCCGTTTACACCATGGTTACATGCTTCGGGCCACCATCCGTCAAGTATGGATACATTAAGTACCCCGTTCATTGCTGCCTTCATACCCGAAGTTCCTGAGGCCTCCTTGGGCCGTCTGGGATTATTCAGCCATATATCGGAGCCTCTCGTAAGCATTCTGCCGATTTCCATATCATAGTTCTCGAGAAAAACCACATTATCCGGATACAGCTTAGTCATCTCAACAATATCTGAAATTATTTCTTTACCGTGATCATCAAGAGGATGAGCTTTACCGGAAAAAACAATTTGGAGCTTTCCTTTTTTAAGCAGTGGTTCAATAAAGGATTTTTCAGTGAATATCAGATTTGAACGCTTATAAGGTGCGGCACGCCGTGAGAAGCCTACTAAAAGCACATCCGGATCAAGCTTGATGCCGGTTTTTATTTCAACAAATTTAATAAGCTCGCTTTTATTATCCATATGCCTTTCCCATAGCATATTCCGCTTTTCTTCACTGCTATCGTAGCCATCAGCTAATTCCAGCATTTTTTTGTCAACCCATGTAGGAATATGGATGGCGTTTGTTATTCCTATAATCTCACTTCTGCCCTTAATTTTTTTCCACATCTTGTTTGCCGTCTTCATGTGCAGTTGAGCTACTGCATTTGATTTTCGGGATAGTCTCAGAGCCCCGATGGTCATATTAAACGGGTCTTGGCCGATAGCTTTTAATTGTCTTTTACTTAGACCCAAATTAGCTCCCATATACATAAGGCGTTCTATGGGATGGGACTCATTGCCCTGAACTATTGGCGTATGAGTGGTGAACACGACCTCCTTACGAGTCATTTCCAGTGCTTTTTTGAAGGATAGCCTTTGAGCCAGTTTCTCTCTTAGTAATTCAAACCCGGCAAAAAGAGCATGGCCTTCATTAAAATGAAAAACTGAGGGATGGAAACCTAAAGCTCTTATGGCTTTGACTCCGCCTACACCTAAAACCATCTCCTGAGCAACTCTTTCTTCACCAAACCACCCGTAAAGCTGACCGGTTATCCACCTTGCATCACCATCATTACCATCGATGTCGGTATCCAGAAGATAAAGATTGTCAACATTATGAGCATTATACTTCCAGACTTTAACCTTTACATCTCTTTGGCGTATGTTTACGGTAACTGTTATTCCCGTATCCTCTAAGAACTTATATTGTCTGTTTTTATAAGCATCATAGGGTGCACCGGTTTCCTTGTCTATTAACTGATCTCCATAACCCTGCTTCCATTTGATTCCTATTCCGATAAGGGGGTAGTTGTTATCACATGCTTCTTTCAGATAATCTCCGGCAAGTATTCCCAATCCGCCTGCATATAGTTTTACATCGTTCTCGATAGCATACTCCATAGAAAAGTACGCTACATTTGGTAAATTAATCATTATTATTTCTCCTCTATAACTTATCCGGATGTTATTAACAGTAAAAATTTTCTTTTATGTTTGATAATATTTTATGATAATACTTATTTATTATCAAGGATACAGTTTTTAGTATACTTATCATATTCGATATTCTATAATTTATTAATATATGATATTGTGAAAACTGATGTTTAAAAGTAGAATAAAAGATGAATTATTGGTAGTATGCGTTTTTTTGTTTACAACTTGGGAGGATCTGTATGAAAAACAGTATTAAGAGGTACAGAGCCTATATTATTATAGGGGTCATTTTGCTGTTAGTTATAATACTTGCGGCAATGCCAAAAAACAATATAAATAAGAGCATTTCCATGGAAGCCGGTGGAGAATTACCCGAAGCCAGTGTTTTTTTTAAGAATCATATTGAAAATGCCGAATACGCGACCGATATGTCTGGTATAAATCTGAATGAACCGGGGATACATGATGTGGAAGTAAGGTCCGGGAAGAGATCTTACAATGTGAAACTCGAAATCAAAGACACCATCCCACCTGTTGCGGAAATTAAAAGTGTAGACATCTATGAGAGCCGTACCGTCGAACCTCACGAGTTTATAGCGAATGTTAATGACGTGACAAATGTCTCGCTAATATATAAAACTGAACCGGACTATGGCAAAACAGGTAATCAAGAAGTATTCTTGGTCCTTGAGGATACATCGGGAAATAAATCCGAATATAAGTCAATACTCAGGATTTCTAAGGTAAAGGAAATTGCTGAAGTGGATATTTCAGAAGGAAAATTGGACGCGAGAATCTTTTTAAAAGATCAAAAGGATCTATCGGAATCAAATATTGTGGAGACTTCGTTTCCTGATACATTAGGAATATTTCCCGTAAAGATTAGTGTAGGAAATAATATCTATGATTCATCGGTTAAAATTGTAGACAAAGTCGCACCGATCGGAAAAGCTATAAACAGAAAATTTTGGTCTGTTGATAAAATAGCTGCCATGGATTTTGTTGAAGAAATTTTTGATGCAACATCTGTAACTGCGAAATTTACCGAAGAACCTGATTATACACGGGCAGGAGATCAAACGGTCAGAATTATACTTACAGACCAAGGAGGAAATGAAGCCAAACTCCAAGCGGTACTTACCCTTGAGGTTGATACCGAACCTCCTAGAATATATGGAATACAGGATAATACTATTTATATCGATACTCCGATTGCTTATAAAAAAGGTGTTTATGTGTTAGACAACCGGGATACCGATCTTGAGGTTTCTGTGGACAGCAGTAGGGTCAATATAAAGAAAGAAGGCTCCTATAAGGTAATATACAGTGCCATAGATGCTTCCGGAAACAGCACCAGCAAGGAAATTATGTTTAATGTAATAGAAAAGCCTGTCGATACTATTGACCGTGAGGTAGTAGAAGAGCTGGCAAATGGAATATTAGAAAAAATCATAACCGACGATATGACCCTTAAAGAGAAAGCCTTAGCGCTTTATAAGTATATAAATAAAAATGTTTACTATTTAGGCGGAAGACATAGTGATGACCTTATTACCGAAGCCTATTACGCATTAATGAAAGACCCCGGAGATTGCTACACTTATTTTGCGGCATCCGATTTAATGCTTAATATGGTGGGCATTCCAAACATTAGAATCGAAAGGCTAAGTTATGAGGGAGAAACACATCACTACTGGCACATGATAAATTGCGGGGATGGTTGGTACCATTTTGATGCTTGTATACATTTACCTGAGTTCTTTTCTTTCATGTTGACCGATGCCGAGGCTGAGGCCTATTCCAGACAAAAAGGGGCAAATGCATATTACTACAGACATGATAAAGAAAAATATCCTGCAACACCAGACAATTAACACATGGAGAGTAGTTATTATTAATATTTTAAATAATTATGACAGGTTGCTCAGGTACTTTGTTTTACGTTGTATTTATGTTAAAATGTAATACGATTTATTTGCAGAAATTATCTTTAGTATGAATTATAGCATGTTGTTGCAGATTTATGGAGGACGCATATGCGTATGAGAAAAAACAAAAAGATATATAGATTTTATATAATTGTGTGTGTGCTGATTACTTTGCTAATATTGCTTTTTGCTAACGCTTTTAAGTATAGTGCTATTAATAAGAAGGTTATTATAGAAGCCGGGACAGGCCTACCAAAAGCAAGTGTATTCTTAAAAGATCAAACTAAGCAAGCGGAATACATTACAGACATCACAAAAATAGGGACAAACGAACCCGGAACATATGATATAAGAATAGAATCAAATGGGCAAAAATATAAGGTTAAATTAGAAATCAAAGACACATTAGCTCCTGAGGCAGAAATAAAGAATATTGACTTATATGAAGGCCGTGTGATTGAGCCACAGGAATTTATTAAGGGCATAAATGATGCTACAAATGTTACTGTGGTATATAAAACAACCCCTGACATTAATAGAATAGGAATTCAGGATGTTGCTCTGTTGCTTGAAGACGAAGCGGGGAATAAATCCGAACACCAAGCCAAATTGAGGATCTCCAAGGTTAAAGAAAATATAAAAGTGGATATCACTAACCGTGAGTTTACAGTTGAGACATTTTTGAAAGATAAGAATGATCTTGCCAGAGCAAGCATCATTGAACCTATAAGTGTTCCGGAAAAGATGGGGACTTATCCTGCAAAGCTAAAAATAGATGATATTGTTTATGACTCAAATATTTTGGTTGTAGATTTGACCCCTCCTAAAGGGGAGCCTGTAAATCAACAAATATGGCAAAATGATCAGATAGAAGCTTCTGAATTCGTTACCAATATAATGGATTTAACAAGTGTAACAGTCAGATACAAGAAACAACCGGACTTTTCACTTGTTGGCGAGCAAATTGTCAAAATATTATTGGCTGATGAGGCAAACAATGAAACCGAACTGGAGGCAAAGGTGACTGTAATACAGGATACAGAACCGCCGGAAATTTACGGTGTTAAGGATAACACTATATATATAAATAATCCGGTTTCATATAAAAAGGACGTTTATGTTTATGACAACAGGGATAGAGAAATCTCAGTACAAGTAGATAGCTCTAATGTTAACCAAAAGCAGGTAGGATCATATAAAGTTATTTATACAGCTACCGATTCTTCAGGTAATACATCTATGAAAGAAGCAACATACACCGTTAAGGAAATGAGAGTTACCATGGAACAGCTTGAGGCACTGGCAGATGAGGTGTTAGCTAAAATAACTACTCCTGATATGACCTTGAGAGAAAAAGCTTGGGAAATTTATGAGTATGAAAATAAATTACTCACCTATACAGGTGTATCAGATAAAACCGACTGGATGTTTGAGGCATATAACGGACTTACGAACAAGGTAGGAGATTGCTTTACTTATTTCTCCATGTCAGAGCTGCTGCTAAACAGGATAGGCATGGAAACCATGCGGGTGGAAAGAATGTCGAAACCCGGAGAAGCTAAGCATTACTGGCACTTGGTAAATTTTGGCGAGGGTTGGTATCACTTTGATGCCTGTATACACATACCTAAGCTGGTGTCCTTTATGCTGACAGACGCAGAGATGGATGCCTTCTCGGCAAGAGTAGGAAAAGATAACTACTACTATAGATTTGATAAGGCTAATTACCCAAGAACTCCGGAGAAATACAATTATCCAAGGCCTCCGGTGCAATAAAAGTTGATAAAACATAGCATTCCGGAGCGGAGCATTTGACTCACTTTACAGGCACCGGTACAGGCATAATTTGAATAAGATCCTTCACTTAGTCAGGATGACTGATTAGATTGAAGTGAAATGAATCTTTTACTTAGCTTAGTAAGGGGGAATACTTACGAAAGAACTGGGTGTAATCGGCGGTCTGGGACCCATGGCGACTGCCTATTATCTGGAATTAGTTGTTAAAATGACCGAGGCAAAGAGCGACAAGGAACATGTGCCTATGGTTATTTTTAATCATCCTGCCGTTCCCGACCGTACAGACTATATTCTGGGTAAAAGCAAGGAGAGCCCCCTGGATGCTATAGTTACCATAGGTAAAACCCTGGTCAATCTTGGGGTAGAGTTTATTGCAATACCGTGCATAACCGCGCATTATTTTTATGATGATATATTAAGTAGAATTGGTATTCCGGTGATAAATATGCTAAAAGAAACCGCTAATTATCTCAAAGCAAACCAAATTGACAGGGTTGGTATTATGGCGACTGACGGAACCATTACAGCAGGATTTTTCACCGAGGAACTTGAGAAACAGGAGATAAAAGTTTATACTCCCGGCGAAAAGAGCCAGAAGAAGATCATGAGCATTATTTACGATGATATTAAAGCTAATAAGCCATATGATATTGATGGGTTTAAGCAAGTAGAAAGTGAATTGAGAGAAGCAGGGGCGCAAGTTATAATACTGGGGTGTACAGAGCTTTCGTTAATCAAAAAGGATGGGAAAACCGGTCCCGGTTTTTTAGATGCAATGGAGGTACTTGCTATAAAATCAATTGAACTCTCGGGTGCATCTGTAAAAGCTGAATATAAAAATCTGCTTATTTAACCCAAATTGTATAGAAGGGTGTTAGTTAATGGATAGACAGAACAATATACTCGAATACTTAGATAATATAGTAAAGATCTGTCCCGATAAAATTGCATATGCAAATGAAATTGATGAATTATCATTTAAGATTGTTTATGATAATTCAAGAGCTATAGGAACTTTTTTGCATGATGAAGGTAAATATAAAGAGCCTGTAGTTGTTTTTATGCGAAAACACCCTGATACAATTGTTGCATTTCTTGGCGTTATATACGGGGGATGTTATTATGTACCCATAGACAACGAGATGCCGAGACACCGTATAGAGCTTATATTTCAGAATTTAAAACCCGGAGCGGTTATATGCGACGAAACGACTATAGATTCAATTAAAGACTTCGATTATAAAGGAGAAGTATACTCCTATGATAAAATAGTAAAAACACCTGTTAATAAGGCCGCTTTGGATGGAATCAGGGATAAGGCTCTTGATACTGATCCTATTTACATTGTATTTACATCGGGCTCCACCGGCAAGCCAAAAGGTGTTGTCGCATGCCACCGGTCAGTAATAGATTATATCGAAACCCTATCCGAAGTTTTAGAAATATCCCAAGATACGGTATTTGGGAATCAGACCCCGCTATATGTCGACGCCTGCTTAAAAGAAATCTATCCTACCTTAAAATTCGGAGCAAAGGCATATA
>CAYWXN010000038.1:0-11561 GCA_964462075.1 uncultured Ruminiclostridium sp.
TAATAACACATCACAGCCACAGGGTTAGTAAGTAAATTTACTAAAAAAACTAAAACTAAATCTTTTCCCGAACGTATGCCCTTAATAAAAGCGAAAGCTCCTTCAATAAGAAGTGTAAGCCCAAGTGATATACCTAGAATAGGCAAAAGGTCGTTCATCTCTGTACCACCGCCTTTTTAAGTCCTGCAAGTAAAAGGCCCAGGGATATAAATGATGCCATAGCAAAACCGAAGGATGTATGTATTATCGGATTTAATCCAAGATAGACGGGTATAAATCCTAAAAATAATCCGAAGGTTAAAAGACCAAATGAAAAGCCTTTGGCTCCGGGTAGAATTCGTGCCACCGCCCATAGGGTAATAGGCATGGTCATATTAAAGAGAAATACCGCTAGAATTCCCGCTACAGGGTATTGTGAAAACATGAACAAGAATGCTGAAATGCCAAGGGACAAAACTGAGGCCTTAATACTTCCGGTTACATCAGCCAGAATGCCCCCAACAGCTTTCCCTAAGACAATGGCACATATCAGGATAAGCCCCCAAGACTTCTCTGCTTTCCAAGGAAAATTTAGAATCATGCCTACATATGCTCGCAAGCACACAACAATAAATAAGCTTATTACTGCAATCATAAATGCCGGGGAATCCATATCTTTAAAGGACACAGGCGAGTTATCCGAAACAAAAGAACCTTTGCTTTTATAGCAAATAGCCAAAATCACTGCGGCCATAGCGAGCAGTATTACCACAATTAAAATTGCAGGTAACTCACCCTTCTTTCCAAAAAGCGTCCCTAAATATAAACCAAAAGCTCCCGGAGAAACAAAAATACCCAGTGCGCTGCTTTTTTCTTTACTGATATTTAGTACATCTATGCCACCACCAACATGGAATAAGCCGTTTCCTAAACCGGCTATCACTGCACAAGGCACAAAAAAACTACTAAAGCTAAAAGACATTGCCACAAAAGCACACCCTACTGCTGCAAATATGGCATTACGGTTAATTTTGTCAGCGAGTAAACCTATGGGCATCTGCATGGCAAAAGCACAAAAATTATAAAGGAGAAGGCATAAATACCATTGCGAGCTATTACTAATACGAAAAAACATAAGAAAAGCGCAGGAAAAATCCACGACAAGGTGCGCTAACGAGTAAACCGTTATAGTATATCCCTTTTTATTCATGGTACTTCCTCCCAATACAGTAGACGTGCAAATGAAAGAATTGGTTCGCTTTAGCTTTAGAAATTACTGATTAAAAATCTATAAGCTTAATAATCTCTATATCGGCTGGTGCCAAATCATAACTCTCTAACTCGTCGGTAGTAACCCACCTTGCGTCATTATGAACATTCAGTTTTATTTCGCCGGATATAATTATGGCTTTATATGCTATCAGGTTTATCTCACCGGTTGTATACTTATAAATGGTACTGCCCACATATTCAAGAACATCAATATCCAAATTCAGTTCTTCCATGATCTCACGCTTTAAGCAGGCTTCAGGGGTTTCTCCTTCTTCTATCTTACCACCGGGGAACTCCCATTTTAATGATAGCTTATCTGTCTGAGAACGCTGTGTTATAAGTATTTTATCTTCATTTGTGATGATGGCAGCAGTAACAAATATCATAGCCCTACCCCACAATTAACTTATTGGTTTTCTTTAGATATTTGGCCGGTATAGGTTTTCTTAACCTCCAGACAATATTCATGGGGCGCGAACCCTCATGGCTAACGTAATCTGCAAGGCCTAGGAAAGTATACGGAAGTGCCATATTTGCAGAACCTGCTTTTCCAGCCTTGTATTCCCTCACAAAAAGAAGAACCTTGCTTCCCTGTTGTTTATGATTAATATATCTCTGGCCTGTTAATGATGTCTCCGATGTCGTACTCTGGGATTGCCAATGAAATAAAAACTCATTAATGGAATAATCATTATATAGAGTCGTAGGAGAATAATCTTTTTCCGCTTTATTGAGCGTAACCATCAGAACATCAATATCTTTATCCTTTAAGTAGAGTACACCTTCTCGCATAGATGGCATTTTTTCATCGGTATAATAATCAAGGGCAGTCAGCAGTTGATCTCTTGAATAATTACAATATAAATCCAATGGACAATCAAAACCCAAATAAACAGGCTCATCCACTAAATCAATAGAATTAAAGCGATATTCAAGAAGCTCCAGCAATTCCGCAAATAAAACTTTATTTCTTTTAAGTGCCGCTATACTTTCAATAACACTATTAAACCCACATGCATCCAATGGCTTCTGCCAAACTGTATAATAGAGCATAGTCAGCATTTTAAGCTCAATAGGCTTAATTGTACTTTCATCAATTTGGTCTATTTGTGGTAAAGTTTTAAGCAAAAAGCTTATCCACCTTCTGGAATCGACGGAACACAATCGGAGCATAGCCTTTGTCAGTTCTTCTTCGTAAGTTTTGTCAAAATCGTCCTTGACGCCTGCTAATACACAAAGTCTTGAAAAATTATCTCGCCCATAAATAGATTTCAAATTGAGATGATAATGCTCAACAAAGTTTGATAGAGTAAGTGGTTTTCCTGTATCCTCTTTAAAGGTAGTAATTCTCGAAATAAGCCCTATTCTAGAGCCTGTTGCTTGCCTGATATTATCCAGAATATATTCCCTGGCCTTTTTCTCAAGCTGAATAAAACAACCTTTAGGCAGAGATATGAATCCTTCCTTAACCTCTCTTTGAACTCCCTTTGATGTATTTGAGAGGAGCGCTTCAATTTTTTCTTCGAAGTTATACCTTTTATTTGCCTGCCCGATAAAATCAAGTACAGTAAGACACTCTTTATCTTGACTTAGCCTAAGTCCACGTCCTAGCTGCTGCAAGAATACTGTCAAGCTCTCTGTAGGCCTGAGAAATAATACAGTATTTACTTCCGGAATATCTACACCCTCATTATATAAATCTACTACAAAAATAAACCGGTAATCTCCTTTTATGAGCCTTGCTTTTGCTTCATTTCTTGTTTCATCATCAGAATCCGAAGTCAGGTATATTGAAGGAATATTATACTGATTAAAAACATGAGCCATATACTTTGCGTGCTCTTTAGAAACACAAAAGCCCAAGCCTTTTACATCGTCAATATCTGTAACATACTTATTAAGCGACTTAATAATCATCTGAGATCTAATGTCATTACCGGTATAAATACGAGTAAGCTCGCTTCTTTCGTACCCGCCTTTTGTCCATCTAAGGTCATTTAGATCCACATTATCGGTTACTCCAAAATATTGGAACGGACATAAAAGTTTTCTTTCGATGGCTTCCGGTAAGCGTATTTCTGCCGCTATTCTGTTATCAAAATACTCCAGTATGCTTTTCCCGTCCATTCTTTCGGGGGTGGCCGTGAGTCCTAACAATATCTTGGGTTTGAAATAAGTTAAAAGCTTTTGATATGACGGTGCTGCTGCATGATGAAATTCATCTACAACGATGTAGTCATAATAATCCGGGGTTGTGATCTTTTCAAATTCCTTTGAATTAAATGTCTGAATGGACATAAAAAGATAGTCAAGATTTGTAGGAGTATTGTTTCCATTAAAAATCTCACCAAAATTCGCATCTTTAAGAACTATTTTAAAGCATGCACAGCTTTGCTTTAGTATTTCTTCCCTATGAGCAACAAACAGAAGTCTGCATGGTTTTGGCTTGTTTTCATAAAGATAATTTTTATAATCAATGGCTGATATAACAGTCTTCCCGGTCCCTGTTGCAGCCACGATAAGATTTCTCCAATGGTTTTTAACGTTTCTTTCAGCTTGGAGTTTGTCCAAAATCTCGCTTTGATACGGGTAGGGCTTAATATCGAAATTGAAGCTAACAGTATTGTTAAAGTGTCCTCGTTCTTCCTTAATGGCTGTTTCAAGCCTTTGCTTTTCTTCTGGATTATACTCAATAAACTCACTGCTGTTCCAGTAGCTCTCAAATGTCGCTTCAACTTTCCTGATGGTCTCAGGCAGATCCTTTTGTGTTGCTTTAACATTCCATTCAAGCCCACTTGAAATTGCTGCATTCGAAAGATTGCTTGACCCGATATATGTAGTAGTAAATCCGGAGTTCCGGTAAAACACATATGTTTTTGCATGAAGCCTTGTTCTTTTGGTATCGTAGGATATTTTTATCTCTGTATTTGGAAGCTCGCTAAGCTCCTGAATAGCTTTGGGATCAGTCGCCCCCATATAGGACGTTGTTATGATCCGCAGCTTGCCTTTTTGAACAAAGGTTTTCAGTTCGTCAATAATAAGCCGCAAGCCGCTCCACTTAATAAAAGAAACAAGCATGTCCATCCTGTCACAGCTTAAAATTTCTTTCTTAAGCTCAGAAAACATGCTAGGCTCCTTAATAGCACCTGTAAATAATGAACTGCGCGCTATAGACGTAACAGGCCTGGTTATTTCAGCATTACTGTCAACCGCATGAATAGTATTCTTTTTCTCGAGGTAGGCCATCAACTGCTCTGCCCGCTCATCTACCTTAAGATCATTAATAATGGTTTCATCCGTTTCATCTGCGATTATGTTCACTAATTTATTGCATAGTTCTATTTGCTTAGATATATCCCCGCCGCTATCTTTGAGATTTTCAAGCCCCTTCTCCAGTATTTCGCTGAAGTATCTGGAAAGTATCTTTGAAGCCTCTTCCTTATCGATTTGCTCTGTTTTAACGATATTTTCCTCTGTATTTAATTGTGAGTTCATGAGCTTATTTATTACTTGCTCGTAGATGCCAGGTGGCAGCATGGTTCTTACTCCAGTTCCTTAATAGTTGTTGTAGTAATGATCTCTTTGAGAAAAGTTGCTTCTTAAATGCACCACGTTCAGTTGCCTATTTTGTAAGACTTCTTCAATATTCTACCATATTATAGACCGTTTTTATCAAATCATTTAAATTATTGTTTATTTCTTGATAATAGACAAAAAAAAATTCGTCCTTCTTACTGAAAGACGAGTTTTCGTGCAAATTTCAATTAAAGAGTCCCCTGCGGTGGAAATAACTGTATATGCCTACGCCTTTGTTATTAGTGTCGACAATTCATCTTCAAGCCTTTCAAGCTGCCTTCTGTCATTATTCTGCATTTGATCAAGCTTTCTAATAACACTATTTACCTGGCCTTTCACATTGTAAACACTATCCTGAGAGTCGTGGATACGAGATTGCACCACCCAGTCTGAAATCAAACCATCGAAGAAAAAATCAGCAAATTTAGTAAAGCCCTCAATATTGATGGTAATCTGTGATGAGATTTTAACATCTGTCAGTTCAGTACGAAATCTATTGAGTAGCATCTGAACCTCAGATGCAGCATCCCTGGCATCATCTATATGGGAGTGCTTTACCATATCGGTAATTAGACCTCCTCCACCCCACATATCCCACTTTCCCCAGCCCTCAGCACTGTCAAGGCTTTCGGCAGCTCTGTCCAAGCTATGCATCACTCTGTTTCCGGCAGAAATCGCCTCAGATATTTCCTTTAGGTTTGCTTTATATAAAGAAATTTTTTGTTCAAGCTCGGTAATCTTTTTAGCGTTTTCACTGTCTTGCTGCTTGAGTAGTGTATATTTTTCTTGAAATAGCGTGTTAAATTTTCTTTCACAATCACGGAATTCTGACAACTCTGACCCAAGATTAAAAATCTGACGCTTGGTATCCTCAATTTGCCTATTTATATCATCGTATTTAAGTTGGGCTGCCAGAGCCTCCTGCCGTTCTTTTTCAATTTGTTTTTCACGGCTGCCCAGAATTGTATAAAAGAGGGATGTAATGCCCCTCTTGCTGATTCTTTCTACATCAAGAGTTTCTTTATCCAATTTCTGCTTAAGGTCATATTGTTTACTCACTTGGCTGTCCATCTGTTTATGAAGGCTCGAGAGCATGGACTCTATCTTTTTAGCACGGTAGATTCCTTTCTGTAGTTCCTCCAGTTCTTTATTGATTTGTTCAAACATATTGCATCTCATTCTTCTATTATCATTTTTTAAATATTATATCATTTTGATGACTCAATACGATCATTGAAAAATACTCTTAATAATACTACTTATAAGCTACTCTATCGATTAATTTTATTTTTTCTCTTTATTATTATGTTCAGACTTTTTCTTCTCAATTAAAGAGACTACATTAATCATTGGAAGCCTTACAGGGGGATTAATCCCTGATTGACTTGTTACACTAAGCAAGAAAGATCTTGAGATTTGAGAGAGTGTCACTAACCCGTTCAGCTCAAGCATATCTGAGAATTTCCCTTTTGATAAAGAATCCATTTTACCTAAAAATGCTCCTTCCATGGTTAATTCAAATTTAAAAAGATTTGACTTCCCTACTCTTGCTTTGCCGCGAATTAGTAGCTCAATAATTCCAAAATGCGCTTCGTTAGATTCATCAAATTTGATTACATTATAATCATATTGGAATTCAGGAATCACTTTTTGGTCACCTGTATTCAGAATATTAGTTTCAAGGCTAAATTGGCTAACCCGGTTTCCTAAAAACTGAAAATCTGCTGCTATTGTATTACCTTTAATCATGAACCCAACACCTCAATACCATAAGAATTGATAATATTATTACCTTTAAAGTGTTCCCGGTAATCAATTACCGAATAATCGACAGATTCCGGTGCTTCAAAGCTTATATTAAGCTTACATCCAAGCTTTTTTGCAATCTTCCACAGCTGCTCTATTGTATAGTTATATTCACCACTCTCAAGCTTTGAAACCATCGGCTGAGTAACCCCTAAAAGTTTGGCAAACTTCTCTTGTGACAGGTTATTACTTGTTCGATATTCATATATTTTTGTGGAGATTTCATAATAAAGATCGTATAGCTCCACCTTTTCCGAAAATGGTTCGTCACAAACTTCATCTAAATAGCTCATTGCATCTTTAAGTTTAATTTTATTATCAGACATATTAGTCCTCTCCTTCCAAAACAAATCCTTTTCCTATTTCCTCTTTTCGCTTTTTGGCTATTTCTATGCCCTTATCGTAGCTATCTTTGCTTCCTTTTTTTGCATTCTTCTCTTCAAAAGCGCACAATAGAATTACTATCTTCCGTTTAATTGCGTCTGTAAACATACAGATAATTCTTACGTTTTTTACTGTTGTAAACTTGATTGAATATAAGCCTTCTTCATTCTTGAGCTTTTCAAACCATTTAACTTTAGTACTCTTGTGCATATCCTTACTAATAAAATGAAGTTTTTTTCTAAAAGTATCTGCAAACTTCTTAAGACCGCTATTGGTAAGGACCCTTCTTATGTCATCATCAAATGATGGATGAATAAAAATTTTATTACTATGAAATTCGGATGGATAATATACTTTACATAGTTTAGTCATATATTCCTCATAACATTATATTACCCATAAGTTATAATTGCAACTAAAATTTTATAATAATAAAACCTATAGGTTATATTATCCACATTTTGCTTGTGGTATTCATATTTAAAATTTATGTCAGAGTTCCCCATTATTTTACCACATTATATGCAACGTGGTGCGAATTATTTGAAAAACTTACAATAAGGTTAAACCATAATGAAAAGTTTGATTGGACTGACATACAAAATCTATAATACTATTTAGTCTAATTATATCTCTACTGACAAATCCTTTCGCTCATGTGGAATGAGATTATCAAGAGTTACTAAAGGAGTTTTATGTCGGCTCATTTAATATGTCAATAAAAATCTGCGCAATATTTGGATCAAATTGTTTGCCCATATTATTTCTTATTTCTTCAATGGCAGCTTCTTTTGTCATAGCCTTTCTATAGGGTCTGTCCTCTGTCATAGCATCATATGCATCAACAATAGCAAGAATCCTTGAAAGCAATGGGATTTTCTCTTCTTTTATGCCACTGGGGTATCCTTTTCCATCCCATCTTTCATGGTGGAACATTATGTACTCTGCAATTGATGCAAGCTCGTGAGAAGACTTTGCAATCCTGTAACCTATCAAAGGATGCTTCTTCATTTCCAGCCACTCTTCACCACTGAGCTTCTTGGTTTTATTCAATATTGCGTCTGAAATCCCGATTTTACCTATGTCATGTAATGTTGATAAAAGCTCTAATTCGTTTAATTGTTCGTCTTTCAGTTTCATTTTATTTCCGATCGCTCTTGACAGCTTAATCATTCTTTGTGCATGTTCCTCGGTTTCTTGGCTCTTTTCAAAGAGTGTAGCCTTCATCGATGAAATTATTGAGCTGTGCAAACTTCTGCTTTGCAGCAGCTTGTCCCTGTACATATAGTCCTCGGCCAGCTTAATGGTTTCTGCCAGCGACTCATCCATAGAATTTTTTGTAGCACAGCCTAAAGATATGGATATAATATACGGGTCTTCATCATTCTTACCTTTATACTCAGAGCAAGCCTTTTCTATTTGCTTCATTTTCCTGTAAACGTCATCGGCTCCTGTATTTGGCAATAAGATACCAAATTCATCACCGCCTACTCGTGCAACAATTTCACCGTTATCGCAGCAACTTAATATTATTTCCGCAATTTTTTTTATGAGTTTGTCCCCTTCACTATGTCCCAGGGCATCATTTATCAGTTTAAGGCCGTTTATGTCTCCTACTATTATTGACAGTGGGAGAAAAGAATTATTGTTGAGACGTACCTTTTCCTCATCGAAAAATCTCCTGTTATACACGCCGGTCAAAACATCGTGATATGTTAAATATAGGATTTGGTTTTCTCTTTCCTTCTGGATGGTAATATCTATTATAAGGCCTTCAAGTGACTCTACATCACCATTTTCATTGTATACACCCCTGCCTTGTTCGAAAACCCATTTTTTCTCACCTGATGCTGTGGTGATATAATACTCTTCTTTAAAGACAACTCTATCTGTTAGCACCCGGCTCCATTTTTCCCAAAGTATTTCCCTGTATTCTTCATCAATTAATGCATTGAAAGATATTTCGTTATTATTTAATAAGCTCTCGGGCTTATATCCGGTTAATTCATCGCAACCCTCGGAAACAAAAAGCATAGTCCAATCCCTATCATATTTGCATCGATAAGCCATTCCGGGCAAATTTGAAAAGAGCATGGCCATACTTTGTTCTCTTTTAAGCAATTCTTCTTCAATATTTTTCTGATCTGTGATATCTTCTATGATGCAAATATGGCCGTTATCATTCTCGAGAGTAAGAGGCGCCACGGTCATATTCACCCAAATTATCGACCCATCCGGCTTTATAAATCTTTTTCGCATAGAGTAGCTGTCTATTTTACCTTCATATAGTAAATCAAGATTATCTGAATCTGCCTTCAAATCAAGTTGATGTGTATAATTGACCCAGGAAGTAGTTCCTAATTCCTGCTTCGATCTTCCCAAAATTTCTTCGAATTTTGGATTTACGTCTATCAGTTTATATTTGTCTACTCCTAAAGCTATACCAACCGGTGATTGGCTGAAGAATGTTTTTAATAGCTTCTCATTCTCTTTTAGTTTTTTATTGGCCAGTATTAGCTGCACTCTGCCTACCTTAATTAATTTACTTTCCAGCAATATGGCAATAATAATTATTAGGAGTGATAATATATATAAAACAGCTAATACCTTGCTGTTTATAATTGCATAGTCTACATATAAAGCCGTTAAGGCAAGAATAATCGCTATGGAGAAAAGGTGTACTATTAGAGTCTTGACAGTGATTCGGCTCGATCTTTTTTTGTTATTGCTCATTATGGAGGCTCCTTAGTATAAACATAGTTGCCCAATACATTTCGTTTATATATTTGTATATAAATGAAATTGAACAACCCATTACCTTACTTTATTACCATGATTTAATTGAATCAAAACAACTAAAAAAGTGGTATTTGGACAAATACATTGTTAAAATTAAGCATGGGAGTTGAACAAAAATATTATGGATAGAACGATTCTACATTGTGATTGTAACGGCTTCTTCGCGTCAGTGGAGTGTATACTATCACCAGAGCTTAAGGATGTACCCATGGCAGTTTGTGGAAGCCCTGAAAACCGGCATGGTATTATTCTTGCCAAAAATGAGCTTGCTAAGAGATATAAAATTCAAACTGCGGAAACTATATGGCAGGCAAAAAAGAAATGCCCAGAATTGGTGTTGGTTCCACCTCATCATGATGAGTATAAGAAGTATTCAAAGATAGTAAACAAGATATATGAGCGTTATACAGACAAAGTTGAGCCCTTCGGGATTGATGAATCATGGTTGGATGTTACCGATAGTGTTCATCTTTTCGGTGATGGTAAGCAAATTGCCGACACACTTCGCAAGGTTGTCTTTAATGAAACGGGGTTAACCATATCTGTCGGGGTTTCATTTAATAAAGTTCTGGCCAAGCTTGGCAGCGATTATAAAAAGCCGGATGCCACCACTGTTATCAACAGAGAAAATTTTAAATCAGTCGTACATCCTCTACCTGTTGCCTCCCTGCTCTTTGTTGGGAAAAAGGCTGAGCAAACCCTTAATAAGTTATATATCTATACTGTAGGCGACCTGGCAAATAGTGATGAAAACCTCATAATTTCACGGCTTGGGAAATCAGGAAAGCTGATACATGAATATGCTAACGGAATCGATGATAGCCCTGTTAAGTCTATTAACGAAGCCGACCCAATAAAATCTGTCGGAAACGGAATGACATTTAAAAGAGATTTGCAGGGTTTATCTGATATAACAATAAGTGTTAACACCCTTTCAGGCACTGTAGCCTCAAGGCTTCGCAAATACGGTTTTAAATGCTCCACTTTGCAAGTCTCTATTAAAGATCCTGATTTTAAAACAATATCAAGGCAAAAGGCTCTACCCTCGCCCACTTATCTTGCAAAAGAAATATCACAACAGGCATTGGAACTAATAAAGGCTTCATGGAAACTAAATGCACCTATCAGAACCTTAACAATAACCGGAACCAATCTGGTTCCGGCCGATGAAGAGACGATGCAAATATCACTTTTTACCGATACCAATAATAATGATGAAAGGCAACGGCAGGAGCAATTGGAAACAGCCATTGACAAAATTCGTGAAAAATTTGGAACCAATGCGATATCCTTCGGCTCGACAATCAATAACTGTCTAGGTATAGATGAACCCACCGATGATGACACTTAATTATTTTCATGCCTCAATTCTTTTATAAGCACCTTTTGCAGCATATTTTAGCATTAGAATTGAAAAATATGACAATGACAGTATAATTACCAGCATTATACCGAATATTGCATAGGTACCTAGACTAAACTTGGATAGAAAGTAGCCTATGATACCAAATACCGTAACCATAATAAATCCCAGGAGCATTGCAATAAGAACATTAAAGTTTTGTTTTATAGCCTCCTGAGGGTTATTCCATGTTAGTTTTGGCCGCATCAAGTCTAGGTAAATTCCTACAGCACTTATGGGTACCAATGCAGCGGATGTCAGGATTACAACCATTATAGTTGCAATTATGGGAATTCTGAAGGATAGCATAGCCATAAATGCAGTTAACAGTGCCGCAATGAAT
>CAYWXN010000039.1:0-11492 GCA_964462075.1 uncultured Ruminiclostridium sp.
TAAAAAGTAATTCATATAAAATGTATTTGTTAATACTACAAAGAAAAATTGAAAGGAAGTTAACACACTGATGTTGAAACGAATAGCCCAAAGTAATGTCACAAGGTTAAAAAATAATTCTTATCCCGGCCGTGGAATTGTACTGGGTTTGTCTGAGGATGGCACCAAGCTATTTCAAATTTATTGGATTATGGGCCGCAGTGAAAACAGTAGAAACAGAGTGTTTTTAGAGGAAAATGGGTTTGTCAGAACCCGTGCATATGATGAAAGTAAACTGATAGATCCATCCCTTATAATTTACTATCCTTTGAAGAGTATTGGGAAATATCATATAATTTCAAACGGTGACCAAACAGATACGGTTTTTGACTATTTAAGTTCGGGAAAAACCTTTGAGGCAGCTTTGATGACTCGTTCCTTCGAACCTGATTCTCCAAATTTTACACCCAGAATTACAGGTATTATGGAGTTAGGCGGGAAAAATACATACAGTCTGGCAATCCTTAAAACACAAGATGGACAACCTAATACCTGTGTGAGAAATTTTTATAATTATGAAAAGCCAATTAAAGGAATAGGTCATTGCATTCATACTTATGAATGCGATGGAGAAATTTTACCTTCGTTTATGGGTGAACCTTACCTCATACCCATACCTGACAGTGCGGATTCTGCATTGGATGCCTATTGGGACATTTTAAATCGGGATAACGTAATTTCACTTTTAGTTAAAACTATAGATATCAAGACCGGTAAAGTAGAAATTAAAATAAAGAATAAACATAATCTTTAAAATATATTTTGGAGGATATAACATGGGTGAATTAAGTATTAAATACGGTTGTAATCCACATCAGAAGCCATCAAGAGTATACATTAATAACGGTGAATTACCATTTTCAATATTAAACGGAAACCCCAGCTATATTAATTTTGCCGATGCGCTTAATGCCTGGCAATTGGTTAAGGAATTAAAAGAGGCAACGGGACTTCCCGCAGCTACATCGTTTAAGCATGTAAGCCCTGCAGGTGCCGCTGTGGCTAATCCTATGAGCGATGTACTTAAAAAAGCCTATCATATTGAAGGTATGGATATTTCTCCTGTAGCGACAGCTTATGCCAGAGCCAGAGGAGCAGACCGGGTTTCTTCTTTTGGAGATTTTATTGCTATCAGCGATAAAGTGGATCTCGATACTGCAAAGCTTCTTTCAAAGGAGGTTTCAGACGGAATTATCGCACCTGATTATGAAGAGGAAGCCTTGGAGATTCTGAAGAGCAAGAAAAAAGGCGGATATGTCATAATGAAAATGGATCCGGAATATAAGGCAGCAGGAGTTGAAAGTCGTGAGATTTTTGGTATTACTCTGGAGCAATTACGAAATAATGCTATTATAAGCAAGGACACTTTTAATCAAATTGTGACCCAAAACAAGGACATCACACCCGAAGGGATAAGGGATCTTCTTATAGCAACTATAACACTAAAATATACCCAATCGAATTCAGTTTGTTTTGCATATGACGGCCAGGTAATAGGATGCGGAGCTGGCCAACAGTCCCGTATACATTGTACGAGGCTTGCAGCGGGCAAGGCTGATTCCTGGATGCTCCGTCAACATCCGAAGGTACTTGGAATGCAGTTTAAAGAAGGATTAAAAAATCCTGTTAAAGATAACGCCATTGATCTTTATCTTAGAGATGATATTACCGAGATGGAGCTAAAAGCATGGGAGACATTGTTTGATGTTGTTCCCGTAAAGCTTACAGCAGAAGAAAAGGCCCAATGGATTAAGAGTTTTAACGGAATATCCTATTCTTCCGATGCTTTTTTCCCTTTTAAAGATAATATCGACAGAGCAGCTGCCAGCAGTGTAAAATATATTGCACAGCCCGGCGGATCAGTACGTGACGACGAAGTTATTAATGCCTGTAATACATATGATATGGTAATGTGCTTTACAGGGCTGAGACTTTTTCATCATTAATACCATGCGTTGTAAGAACTGAAAACGAAAGCTGTGCGAGTAATATGATTGAAAAAATATTGTGGATGCTAGTATTGATGGCTTTAACAGCCATTATTGGAATGCTTGTATTTAAAGGTAGGCCAAATAAAGTCTGGTTTATTGCCTTAGCTGAACTGGCATTGCTAATACGGTTCATCTTTACTTTTATTATATATTCAAACGGGACAGAGTATTCCGGAACCGATGGATTGATATACCATCATGTGGCCAAGGATATAGCTAAACAATTAAACTCGGGAGTACCGGTGTGGAAACTGGACTATGAGTATACCTGGTATACTGTTTTAATGGGAATACAATATTCTATATTTGGTGTAAACAGGTATGCCGCATCGTTTTTGAACTCATTTATATCTATTCTGTCGGGATATTATATTACGGCTATAGCTCTTGAACTCAAGTTTAAAGCCAAAAGATCATTTTTGATAGGGATAGTCTGTTTGTTTATACCTAGTATGATTGTTTGGACCGCTGATACAAGGAAAGAATCTTTGATTTTCTTTTTGATTATTATTATTTGGTATATGGCTTTAAAAGTAATCAGAGATAGACAATTATCTGTAATTAAGCAAGGCTTGCTCATTATTGGGATTTGTATTCTTATTTGGCTAAGCACGCTTCTGAGAATTTATATGCTATACACTTTAACCGGTGCGCTGTTTATTTATTTGATGCTTTACTATATAAAAACAAAGCAGAATCTATCTTTGGTGTTTTGCGTTATTGTTATTGCCTGTGGTGTGCTTATTAACTTTACTACAGTCAGAGAGAATATGCGGGATTATCATGCATTGTCAATGGATAGGAGCAAAAGCGGGGATGAAGATTTAGATGAAGAATTCGGTTCGATTTTCAGAACTATCCTGGAAAAGGATGTTGCCGCTTCCATTAATGGTTTTCTTACAAAACCGCATCTTGAGGATGTACCTTATATAACAGACATTGCTGCAAATACAATAGCAATAATTGTAGTTAAAGTTGAAATGCTGCTTTGGTATCTTTGTTTGGTGATATCGGTTTTTGGCATAATGCATGCCTTCATAAGATGGGACCCATATCTCATAGGAGTATTGGCTTTTATTGTTTCATACGGCCTTATTAATGCTCTGATAAGCGAAAATGTGGCTGATACTTATTATCGATATAGGGCCGCCATAATAGCTCCGATGCTGCTGTTTGCCGATTATAAATTATTCTTTCAAAAAATAAAAGCTCTAGTAATTGGAAAGCCATATAATGATGAAATAGCCTTTAATGACCTCACCCATTACCGAAATTAAAAAGAGGGTATCTTAAATTGAAGACTAAAATAATAAAGATTCTGTCTCTGATGACTATCCCTATAATAATAATATTTTCACTGACTGGTTTTGGCTTTGCAGAGTCTCAGCACGGGTACCGTATCTCTGAACATGAGGTCGTTGTTAACGTTATTAAGAACGGTGATCTTGATGTAACTGAAAAAGTAAAATACAGTTCTCTTGGCAACAGCAACAATGCAGTAATTCTTATTGATAAACAAGAAGGCGAAGAAATTGAAATAGAAAAAGTTTATACACTGATCAGAGATGAGATTATAGAGTGTGAACAATTATCAGTGGGGCAATGGGACGCTAATGTTTTTAACGGTACCTACAGTGTTTCACAGGAGAACAGCCTTGTAAGACTTAAAGTCTATGGCACATTTAAGAAGCAGCAAGGTACAGTTGTGGTACGTTATAATGTAAAAAATTCGGTTAAACGCTATGGTGATATTGCATTGCTTAATAGAAGCTTTATTTTAGAGGATTGGAACGGTTATGCCTACGACATTGATATAGAAATACAGCTTCCGAAATTTACTGATATCGCAAGGATAAAACCATTTTTACACGGGGTGTTGGTTGGGCAAAAAAGAGTTTTGGACGGAAGACGAATCAAATATAATATTCCCAATACCGTACCAGGCGAATATATAGAAACAAGGATCGCATTTCCAGAAAACCTTGTCAAAGATGCTCAGGTGACAGATCCCGAAGACTATTTGGAAACATTGCTTCAGGAAGAAAAGGAATACTCCGAAAGTGATAAAAGCCATCTTTTGAAAGCACGCGAAAATGCGGCTAAAGAAGCCGGGAAAAAGGCATGGAACGAAAAAATGAAGAAGAGAGCAAAAATATTATCAGCTATTTTTTCGTTATTTGCATCGTTTACCGGTCTTTTAACTATATATAGGGCTCAAAAAGAGCTTCGAAAAAATCAAGAGACAGCAGCCTTTATGTTAAATGACATTCCGGAATTAAATCCACAAGAGGCGTATTTACTTCTGAGCGGCAAAACCGGAGCTAGAGGAATCCTTGCAGGCCTCTTCGGTTTGGCTTCAAAGGGCTTTATAAAGGTTGTATTTATTAATGAAAACATATGCTTTAAAATTACCGAAAATCAAAATGAGGAGCATTTGGACGCATCAGAGAAGGATTTGCTGCGTTTAGCCCGGGAATCAAGTGATAACTCAGGAAAAATAAGCATTATTAATTATACATCAAAGGGTATGAGCCCTGAAAAAGAAATGAAATATAAAGAAAATTATATTAAATTTGATAAAAACGTAAAGGCTGATTATTCGAAAAAAAATAAACTTACACCGGGTCAGCTATACTATCGTAATTTGGGGTTGATTCTGGGCGTGATACTTTTCGCCGCAGGCTGTATTGTATCGGTTGCTTTTTCGGTTCTATCGGCATATTTAATGTTACCCGTGGGATTTTTGGTATTTTGGTATTCATTAAATATCGAACGAAACACAACCTATAGTATTAATAGAACAAAAGCGCTGAAAAAACTCAGAGGGCTTGTTATTAATAACGGTAAAAAAGAAATACTAATTCCGAATTTGTTGTCTGACCGGAATAAAACCATAGGTTTTAGTATTGCATTGGGAATAGAAAATAAGCTACATTTATTAGAGGATGTATTTGAAGATAAAGATATTAATAATATCGAAGAGACTTTAGAAAAGGCTCTCAAAGCATTAAACAATACTTTATCGGCTATACTGGACGACTAGAATTTAAAATGCCTATAACCCGGCATTTTAGCGCTGAATATATGAAAGGATCAAAAATGGCCGAGATTGTTCTAAATGATATACATAAATACTACGGAACCAATCACATTCTTAAGGGTGTGTCTCTGGAAGTTTATGAGGATAGTGTTGTCGGCCTTATCGGTAAAAACGGAGCCGGCAAAACCACATTATTTAAAATTCTTTCCGGGGCAGAGAACTATGAAAAGGGCGAGTTCCTCCTTGCAAAAGGTCGGCGTGTTGGCATACTTGATCAGATCCCCGTATACAGCGCGGATACTACTGTGTATCAGGTTTTGGATTCAGCTTTTTCCGAGATTTATGAGCTTAGGGACAGTCTTCAAAGTATAACAAAACGAATGGCCGAAAGTGACTCTCCGGATTTGCTTAAAATGTACGGCGCTTTACAGCAAGAGTATGAAACAAGAGGAGGTTATACTATTGAAACCTCCATTAAAAGGGTATGTAACGGTATCGGCATAGACGAGGATATGCAAGAGCGCCTGTTCTCTGAACTCAGCGGAGGAGAAAAAACCCGGGTTAATCTGGCCAGAATAATCCTCACAGATGCTAATATTTTGCTTTTGGACGAGCCTACAAACCACTTGGATATTAATGCAGTGGAGTGGCTGGAAGATTACTTGAATACCTTTAAGGGTACTGTTGTGGCTATATCCCATGACCGGTATTTTCTTGACAGGATATCAGAAAAGATTGTGGAGATAGAGGACGGAGTAGCAATCAGCTATGACGGTAATTACAGCAAATATGCAATACTTAAAGAGCAAAGGCGGATTGAGCAGCTTAGCCATTATGAGCAGGAGCTTAAGAAAATCAAACAGCTGGAAAATGCCGTTAATAGAATGCACGATTGGGCCAATCGCTCAGATAACCCAAAGCTGCACAAACGAGCTTTCGGTATGGAAAAACGCCTGGAAAGAATGCAGGAGAATGCGACTCCAAAGCCTAAAACAGAGAGAAAACTATCTAAATCTTTTAAATCAGGTCTTTTCTCAGGCACAGAGGTTCTGAGCCTGAAAGGAATACAGAAAAGCTTTGATAACAGAAATCTATTCGAGGATATAAATCTGGTCTTGTCAAAAGGAGACCGTTTAGTACTGTTGGGAAATAATGGAACCGGGAAGACTACGCTGCTGAAAATAATATTGGGAGAAATGGCGCCGGATGCCGGAAATGTAAAGATTGGCCCAAGTGTAAGAATTGCTTATCTGCCGCAGATTGTAACCTTTGACCAGCCCGAGCTAACCATATTGGAAACAATACGCCGAGATCTCATTATTGATGAGGGAACTGCCCGTAATCTTCTGGCAGGATTTTTGTTTACAGGCGAAGATGTCTTTAAAACAGTGGAAAGTCTGTCAGGCGGAGAACGCAGCAGGTTAAAGCTCTGCCTCTTAATGCAAACCGGTGTAAATTTATTAATTCTTGACGAACCTACAAATCATCTGGACATCGCTTCAAGAGAATGGATAGAAGAGGTGCTGGAAGAATTTGAGGGGACTATACTTTTTGTTTCCCATGATCGGTATTTTATTAGAAAATTTGCAAAAAAGGTATGTGAATTGGAGGATCGAAAGCTTTACAGTTTTGACGGTGATTATGAGGAGTACAGAGTTTGGAAGCGCTACGATGCACAAAGAAAGAGAGATTCAGAACAGATTGTAAAGTCTGAAAAAATAAACAAGGATACCCGTATTAAAAAGCCCAGTCCAAAGGCTGTTGAGAAAAAACTGCTTATGCTCGAAAAGGATATTAACCTTGCTGAGCAAAGATTAGATGAAATAGAAGATGAAATGGAGATTCATGCTACCGACTATGAACGCTTGGAAGAGCTTCTTAATGAAAAACAGACCTTGGAAGAAAAACATGAGGATTTAATCACTCAATGGATGGAATATCAATAGTTAACCTTGCGCCCGCCTGTTATTGTCATCCTGAGCGGGGCGAAGGATGACAATGGGGCAAGATTCTTTGCGATACCGAAATGACAAGTAGTCGACCTTTTTTTGGATAAGATTATCTCTATCTGCTAATAATGATAAACACATATATTCATTTTTAGTGATATGGAGAGTGCGCCCTTATGTTAAAAGGTCTTAAGAATCTATTTGTATACAAAAAGCCTTCAGAATACGGTTTCAGGTTTCCCGAATATCCCGAGGAATCGGAGAGGTGGAGTAGTTACAGAGGCAAAACAAGCAATTTACAGGATCAAAATGAATTGAGCAATTCCAAAGAGAACCAAAAAGACAATCAAGATCTGAATAAGAATGAAGATTCGGTTGATAAAAAAAATAAAAATAAAGAAGAACAAAAAGGTAAAAAAAAGCATGCTAAAGGTGATAAAGCAGAACAAGTTAGGATAATCAAGCCAAAACCTGTGAAAGAACTTGTTAAAAATAAAGATAGCGAGAAAAAAAATAAAGATAACAAAGAGACGCCCGAAGAGAGTAATGAAGAGGAAAGTACAAAGCAGAAAGATGTGAGCAACAGCGAAGAGGAAGACACAGAATCCAATGAAAGCCAGAAAAAACAGAAATCTGAAGATAGTAAAAAAGATGAAGGAAAAGATAAGAGCCAAAATAATTCTTCTAAGGAAAATGAAAATGATATTGATGTGAATTGCTCAATAGAGGAAAACATCAATATCCTTAAAGATATCTTTCATCTGCCGATTAATCAGGATGTCATAATAAGAGAATTCAAAATAGCCAGGGAAATTAAAGCATGCCTTGTTTTTATCGATGGAATGGTTGATAAAAGCATAATTGTTCAATTTACCCTTCCTCAGCTTATGGATCCCTGTGCTTTGGAAGGCTTTGAAGAAGGATGCCCGATAGATTTCTTAGAAAAAAACATTCTTTCCATACATCAGGTGGTTAGAATGGATAATTATAAAGAACTAGTCCCGCAAATACTAGGAGGATTAACCGCCGTTTTCATCGATGGCTGTGATGAATGCTTAGTTATGGAAAGCCGTGGATTCGAAAAACGGAATGTAAGTGTTCCTTCTACCGAGACGGTGGTAAACGGTGCTCAGGAGGGATTTACAGAGAATTTACGTACTAATATAACCCTAATAAGAAGAATTGTAAAAAATGAAGCCTTAGTAACTGAGGTTAAGATAATCAGCAAAACAAATAATATTATTGCGGCTCTTCTATATATTAATGATATAACTAATAGAAAGATTGTTGAGGAGATTAAACGGCGAGTTGATAGCCTTGATATAGATTATATTTCCGGTAGCGGAATGTTGGAACAGCTCATAGAAGATAAAAATTTAATGCTCTTCCCACAGGTTCTTTCAACAGAACGGCCTGATCGTGTGGCCTCTTTTCTGATGGATGGAAAGGCGGCTTTAGTTTGCGAGGGGACACCCTTCGCCTTGGCAATGCCAATAACTTTTTTTGATCTTTTCCAGACTTCAGAGGATTCAAATCTTCGCTGGCAATACGGAACCTTTCTAAGAATTGTTCGTTTAATAGGAACTCTGATAGCACTGTTGCTCCCGGGTTTATGGACAGCTCTTATCCTGTTTCATCAGGAGATGATACCAACATCACTGCTTTCCTCAATAGTGATTTCTCGCGCTCCGGTGCCATTTCCGTTTATAGTGGAGTTTCTCCTTATGGAGCTGTCCTTTGAGCTTATCCGTGAAGGGGGAATTCGAGTTCCAGGTATAACAGGAAATACGTTGGGTATAATAGGAGCTTTAATTTTGGGGCAATCGGCTGTTTCAGCAGGCTTAGTCAGCCCCAGTCTTATCATTATAGTTGCGGTCACAGGATTGGGGAATTTCGCCATACCAAATTATTCACTGGCTTTAGCCGTCAGAATATCTCGGTTCATTCTTATAGGATTTGCTGCGGCTGGAGGCTTTTATGGGCTTTCGGTAGGATTTGCAATTTTTTGCGCATTATCTTTAGGCATGAAATCATTTGGAGTTCCGTTCTTTACCTCTATTGCACCTGAGACTAAATCAAACCGTGACAAAATCATAAGAGGTCCACTTCATAATCAAGATCAAAGGCCGGATTATTTAAATACACAGAATGAAAGGCGAATGGGAGAGGATCCCAGAGGATGGGTGAGATCAAAACCGGGAGGTGACAGGGGTAATGATCAGGGAAGGTAATTTCGGATACCATGAAGCTATAAGCCTATTAGTTATTACAATCGCTGCAAAATTCTTTTTTACCAGTCCAGCAGTATTGGTAGGGATAGTGGGGACTGCAGGATGGTATATGACAATTATTTCTGTTCTAACAGCTGCTTTTGCCTTTATATTCCTTTATCTGTTACTTAAGCGTTTTCCTAATAAAAATATAATGGAGATTACAGATTTAGTTTTAGGCAAATGGGGAAGCTTTATCGTTTTTCTCCTTTTTGGAGGCTTTTTGCTTTGGTCAGCAAGTATTAGCATGAGAGAATTTGTAGAAGTATTAAAGGTTTATGTACTTCCTGAAAGCCCTCCCAGCTTCATTATTTTATTATTTGTAATTTCAGTTGCTGTTTTATCATTTATGGGTCTCGAGACTATTGCAAGATTTGCTAAATTCGTTATCTATCTTCTTGGAGCAGGATATGTATTAGTCATTTTGCTTTCCAGCCAGAACTATGTACCCCTACATCTTTTCCCTTTGATGGGGTATGGGTTGGATAAGACCATATTTAATGGATTATTACGATGCTCGTTTTATGGTGAGATAGTAATCCTTGGAGTAATAGCATCCTCGCTCCAAGGAACCAAGGAAATCAAAAGGATTGGGTTTTCAAGCCTATTAATTAGCGGTATTTTAACCAGCTTTTCTCTGTTAGTATTTACGCTGGTATTTCCATATACTGCAGGGCAAGAACTTACATCACCCATGTATGAAATGGCAGCTCTTATTGATTATGGAGGGTTTATGCAACGCATGGAGCCTATTTTTCTGTTTCTTTGGAATTTCGGAACTTTTATTCAAGTATCTTTGCTCTTCTATGCCGTTATTATGGTTTTTTGTCATGTTTTTAAAATTAATGATAAACGCCCAATTATTCTGCCTATGTCAACGACTCTGTTTTGCATAAGCCTCATTCCCAGAGGCATTTCAGAAGTAATATTCGGTGCTGTGCAAATAATAAGGTCCTGGGGATGGATTATTTATTACGTACCCCCTATTCTTATTTTAATAGTAGCTGTCATACGAAAAAAGAAAGGAGAGTCTCAGGATGCGTAAGAGAACTCTTATTCTAATTTTTCTGTTACTTCCGATGTTTATTACTGCCTGCTTCGATTCCCATGAAATTGGAGATTATGCATACGTAACCGCTTTAGGAGTTGAGCAAGGTATTTCGGACACTTTTCGAATTACTTTTCAAATACCAAAGTTTAGTCAAGGCAGCCAGACTGGTGGTGAAAGCGGGGGTGGAGGAAAAGAAAGTGAACAAATGGAAATCATTACTTTAGATACGTCATCTTTGCATTCAGCCATTTCGTTAGTTAATACCAACATTTCCAAAAACCTGAATTTCATGCACCTTAAAGTGATTGTTATGTCTGAGGAGCTGGCGACAAGCAGTAAGGTGAAAGAACGCATGGCTCCTATCGTGCGTTACCGCCAGATACGCAGAACAACCGGTGTAATTGTATGCAAAGGGAAAGCAGAAGAATTTGTTAGTGCCCTAAAGCCTTATTCAGGAGAATTGATTACACAAACAATTGAGGAATTGATTAAAAATTCAAGTATTACAGGTTATTTCCCTAAGACTACCTTAGATAATTTCTATAATGGTATGAAATCCCCATATCATGCACTCCTTTGTACTTATGGTGCCGTAAATAAGGAAGATAAGTTAATCAGTGGAGAAACTGCGTTTGAAGGAGAACCAAATATTCCAGGTGATTATTATGCGGGGGACATACCCCGCAAAGGAGGCCAGGGGGTTGAATTGTTTGGCTCGGCAGTGTTTGACGGAGATAAAATGGTAGGTAAATTAACAGGATCAGAAACAAAGATGTTGCTCATTGCACGTGGTGAATTAAAAAGAGCGCCTTTCTCAATAGCTGACCCCGAGGTACCGGAAGCGATGGTTCCAATTGAAGTAACAGAATTTGATAAAGCTGAAACAAGTATTGATTTAAACGATGGAAAGCCTAAAATACAAATAAAATTAAAAATGGAGGGTAATATTGCATCCATACAGACCGGAATAAATTATGAAACCCCTGAAAAGAAGAAAATAATAGAAGATGCTTTTGAGAAATATTTGGTAGAGGGAATACAAAAGACATTTGACAAATGTAAGGAGTTTAAAACTGATGTTTTTAAATTTGGCACAACTGCAGCTCTTCAATTTTGGACAATACCTGAATGGGAAGAATACAATTGGCTGGA
>CAYWXN010000040.1:0-11468 GCA_964462075.1 uncultured Ruminiclostridium sp.
GCTATAACTTTACTGTGGTCTATTGTAAGACCGGTAGTTGAAATGCCGTATTTTTCTCCATGGGCTGCTCCATCATACAGCTTCGCACTGTAAAGCATAGTTTTGGTCGGTATACAGCCTTCATTCAGACAAACGCCGCCTACACTGTTTTTTTCAAAACATATTACATTTAGCCCGGCATGCCCCGCGCGTTCGGCAGCTAAATACCCTGCCGGTCCCCCTCCTATTACAATTAGATCGTAGATCATATACTAATCCTCCTTAATCGCCTGCCAACAGAACAGCAAAGTTCTCCAAGGCATTTTTTAAATCCATAAGGAAACGTGATGCCGGAGCACCGTCAAGAGCCCGGTGATCATAGGTGAGAGACAGGCCCATTGAAGGATATACTGTTATCTGCTCGTTCTGTGACCGAACTCTCTCCACTATACAGTTGACTCCCAGGATACCTGTCTGCGGCGGATTTATAACCGGTGTAAAGCTTTCAATACCCAGCATACCCAGATTTGATACGGTAAAAGTTCCTCCTGCCAGAAGGTCCGGATTGATATTACCTTCTTGGGCAGACTTTGTCAGGGTCTTTGATTCAATTGCAATCTGTTTAAGACTCTTAGTATCTGCATTAAACAGAGTGGGTACAAGAAGGCCTCTGGGTGTGTCAACGGCAATCCCCATGTGTACATGATTAAAGCATCTTATTCTACTCTCCAGAAAATGAGCATTAAGATATTTGTGTTTTGGTAGTACACGTGAAACAGCAAATATAATAATGTCATTAATAGTTATATTGGGAATATCCATCTTTTCCGATATAGCTTTAAGCTGTTTACGATATTCTAAAATTCCGGTTGCATCAAAGGACGAATTATGAGTGAGCTGTGCCATAGAAGATAGGCTTTGATGCATAGTATTAGCTATAACCCTGCGGATATTCGTAAGTGCTTCGTCTACATATTCAGTTTTTATACTATCGGAAACAGCCTCGGTCATTTGGGCTGTCACAGGATTTCTGTTTAAGCTTTGTTGATTTATTACATTCGATTCTATGCCCATTTCCTTCTTAAGCTTAATAATATCTCTTTCTATTATCCGGTCTTTCGGGCCTGTAGCTATTGCCAGGGACGGATCAACTCTCAACTGTTCGGCTGCTGCTTTGGCACGGGGTGAAATTCCTCTTGATTCTGAACTAATACGGGGTTGGTCCGAGGAAGAAATAACAGAGGAAATAATCTCTTCGTTAGACTTTTCAATATTTTTATCATCCGGCGATTGTGAAACCGAGTCCTCATTTTTACCGGGTGCGAACTCTGAAAAGTTTTCTCCCGGCTCTCCGATAACTGCAACATTTGTCAGAACGGGCACATCATCCCCTTCATCAAAAAAAACAGCCAGAAGAGTTCCATCCGCTTTTGCCTCTTCTTCAAAGGTAGCTTTATCTGTTTCGTAACTGAATAGAATATCACCAGCTTTTACGGTATCACCCGGCTTCTTATTCCACTTTCCGATTATGCAGCTTTCCACAGATTGCCCTTGACGGGGTAGTATAACAGGTGTTGCCATATTCTTCACTCCTTTTTCGTATAATCAAAACTTAAATTTTTTCAGCCTGCTCCAGAAGAAACTTTTCGGCTTCATATGACCAAAGTCCGTTGTTCTTTTCTGTAAACTCGGCGAGCCGAGCAAACATAGAGTTATCTTTTCCTTTTGACGCAAAATCCGTTAATGCGGTTAGCTCAAGATTTATATTAGTATATATAAGCTTTTTCCCGCCCGGAATTTGTGGAAGATTCAATATAGTATCGGCAACACTGTTGAGACCACCGATATGAGTAATCATGGCCGCAGGATTTATGGTACCCTCAGACATAAGGTTTAATGACTCTTTCATATCCTCTGTATTTCCGCCGCTGGTTCCGACAATGTGAGTTCCGTTATAATGCACATTATAAAAATTCAATTCTGCAGTAAATTTTGTATTACTGGGTCCTGCAAAGAAATTAAGGCATCCGTCTTGAGAAAGTAATTTATCCCCCATCTCAATAACCGGCTTTACCGGAGCAAAAACAAACACATCATTATATCCTTCTCCATTGGTCAAGTTTATTAAATGCACTACCGGATCAGTAAGCTCCGATGTATTGATATATATAAGTTTAATACCCTTTTTTGCAGCTTCTTCAACCGTTATAATCTCTTGTGCTCTTATAAGACGATTATCATCAATATCTGTTACAACAATGAGTTTCGGTTTTTTATGAGAATTATTGATGGCATAATCAATAGCTCCGAGTCCCATAGGCCCGGCTCCGGCAAGAATTGCCAAACTCCCGCCTTCAACTATACCCATCTCATGGATATAACTGCCTTTTGTTGTGTGATAGCTGGCATAAAAAGCTCCGACGATACAGGACATAGGTTCGGCAAGAGAACCATAAAAATACGCTTCCCCTTGATAAGGAAGCAGACTGCCCGATTCCATAACCACATTTGGAATAATTATATATGTAGCACTTCCTCCTATGTATCTATACGAGTATCCCGGTGCTGCATAAGGATCTTCTTTGAGATTTAGTGCCGGCTGAATAGTAAACTTATCGCCTTCTTTAAATTGCTCTTTCCATTTAGCTCCCACTTCAACTATTACGCCGCAAAATTCATGTCCTACAATTACCGGGTTATCGAGAATATCGCCGGGGACACGCTTATGATCTGCACCCTGTATGGCCGCTTTATAAGATGACATACACATACTGTCTGATATAACCTGAGCAAGTATTTCATCGTCTTGTATTTCAGGGAGCTCGAATTCTTCTAGTCTTAAATCTTTCTTGCCGTATAACCTGACTGCTTTTGTTTTCAAAATACTCCTCCTAACTATATAAGTTTGGACTAAATTATTGTTATACCCCTGTCATCCTGAAAGATAGTTAAGGATCTTTCCTAATGTTCGCTTCAAGATTCTTCATTTCGCTCAGAATGACACAAAAATTAATTCAACTTATATGGTACTTATTTGCTTATGTTATTATAATAATACAAATCAACATTGAAATCAACATAAAATCAAAATTTATCAAAAAAATGTGGACATATTGCAACATTTTATGTATACTAAACGTATTATTATGTTTAGGAAGTGGCTATGATTAAAAATATTAACGAGCTTATTTATGATTTAAACCATGATAATTCCTCTACTAGGCTTAACAGTCTTTCTCGTCTTATTAAAGCAGCGAAATTAGGAGCATATGATGTCGTGCCTGCCGGCGGACATGTGAATAATCATATACATACAAATTACTCATTCTCACCCTACTCGCCTTCAAAAGCAATTTGGATGGCATTTAAGTCTGGATTATCCACTGCCGGTATAATGGATCATGACTCAATAAGCGGGGCTGCTGAATTTATTGAAGCAGGAAAAATAGCCGGCATAGCTACTACAATAGGAGTTGAGTGCAGAGCTGATTTTTCTGCCACACCTCTTAATGGCAAGAGGATAAACAACCCGGACCAGGATTCCGTCGGCTATGTTGCTATCCATGGCATACCGCATACCCAAATTCCGAAGGTAGATGAATTTTTCTCGAAATACCGATATCTTCGAAATGAACGCAATAAAAAAATGATTGAAAAAATCAATGGTCTTATCTATAAAACAGGTATACAACTTAGCTTTGAACATGATATTAAACCGCTGTCAAAATTCAATGAAGGCGGCAGTATTACCGAGAGACATCTTCTTTATGGATTGTCTCTTAAGCTCATCGAAAAATACGGTAAGGGTGAAAGCCTCATTGAGGCACTAAGAAATCATTTATCTATAGATATTAGCGCAAAACTTCTTACTTTATTATTAGATTATGATAACACCTATTATGATTACGATTTATTAGGGCTTTTAAAGAGTGATTTAGTCCAGTCTTTCTATATTGAAGCGGCAGAAGAATGCCCGCCGATTTCTGACCTCCTTGCTTTCTCTAAGGAAATCGGCGGTATTTCTGCCTATGCTTATCTTGGGGATGTTACTTACTCGGTTACCGGGGATAAAAAGGCACAAAAATTCGAAGATGATTATCTTGAGCTGGTTTTCGATACCATTGTAGATTTAGGCTTCAACGGTGTCACTTATATGCCCTCCAGAAACAGCCCATGTCAACTTAACCGCTTAAGAGAGTTATGCAAAAAACACAATTTATTTGAAATAAGCGGTGAGGATATTAATTCACCAAGGCAATCCTTTGTTTGCGAAGCCATGAAAGATGGTTCTTTCAGTAATCTGAAAGATTCCACCTGGGCCATGATTGGCCACGAAAAAGCTTCCACGGCCGATATGTCGACAGGAATGTTTGCCGCAAAAGCTCTAAATGATTATCCCGACCTATATGATAGAATTAATGTGTATAAACTCCTTGGGATGTGATATAGAATCAAAAAACGCTTGTCAAATATGTCGCATTATCAGAAAACCCCTTACTAATAAAAAAACATACCTGCTATTTAGGTATGTCATTTATAATCCGGTAATTTTTTCTATAATTTTCTTGGTGTCATCGCTATAGTTAATTGTATATTCGCCGGGTTTAATAGCATTTTCAAGTTTATCTTTCTTTATTATTATTTCAAACTCTATAGAGCTTTCAATTATTCCTGCGTCATAAAGGCGTTTAGAGACATCGGTAAAATTCTCATTCTCTTTAATCACAAAAAGCACGCTTCCATCGTCCTTTCGCCTTATGTCGTCACCTGTTTCGAAGCGATCAACCATTCCTATCTTACGTGCATAACTTATTATTTCCTCATCGCTTAATTGTGGCTTATATCCCGCAAAAAATATAATGCCTAACAATGAAGCGATAATAATTCCTATACCCAAACCTAAAAGTACACTTTTACTGTCAATTAGTTTCACTCTTTACCTTCCCATTCTGGCAATCAGCTCTATTTCTCCTTTTCCACAGTTTAGGATGCGAGCTATTTCGGTACTTTCTATTCCGGCCTTTGCCAGCTTGATAATTTCTCTGCGCTTTAAATCAAAGGTTAATACCTTTCCTTTAGCTACATGACTTGATATTTTCTCTTTATTTTCAGGTTTTTCTTCCTCAATAATTTTTGTAACAGAATCCTCATCATATATTGAAACAGAGTCTAATTCATGTATACTTACAGATACTTCTTCCATAACCATCGAATCCATCTGCTTGATTTTTAAATCAGCCTCAGCAAGAGTATCCATTAAAACACTATTTTTTTCTTCAATTTGAGTTACCGTATAATCAGAAAAGCGATTCATTTCAGATATGAGCTCTTCAGCATCCTCAATTACCTTGATAAGCTCATCCTTTTTTTCTTTGAGGTCACCTCTGTAATCATGAAGACGTTTTTTCTCGTATAATATAAGAAGAAAGGCAAATATAGTTAGCCCGGAACCTACTAAGATAATGCAGGTAAAAAATACATCCATTCTTATACACCTCAAAACTTTTATCATAAGTAATTTAATAAATTTATGTTAAGTAAAAATCACATCTATATACGAATATCTATTGTGTGTCTTTCCTGCGGTAATAATTTTTCCTCTTCTTTTTTAGCTTTATTATCTTCATCAGCATTTTTGTCGTTTTGACGCTGATTGTTGTTTTTCTTCTTTTGGTCCTCAGTAATAACAGTTTTTTGGGCTTCACTTTGTGTATGCACACTTCTGGTATCATGCTCAGATTGTTGAATGGAATTATCAACCTGTTGTTGAGCCTGATTTATCATCCTTTGCTGTGATTCACTCTGTATTTTGCCTGTTTCATTAACCTTTGGCATAAGAATTTGAAAGTCCACCGGTCCGATTGACATCCGAGTGTTCCCTCCTTCTCATAACGAGAGCCAAAATATCCTCCGTCTCAATGGTGACGGGTAGGGGTTAGTATCGCGTCACAATTGAGGTTATAACGGGCCAAAACGAATATCTGCCCCATCGCTATATAGAGTACAATACTGAGCCTCTTCTTTAATATACATCATACTGTTACCTATAGCAACCCTTACGCCCGGGAAAACACTTCCCAGCACTCTTATTCGTCCGTTTGCTCCCTGTTGCAGCATATCTTCAATTTGCACAATTTCACTCTTGTATTCCTTTAGCTTACTTTCAAGTACAAATTTGGTTCGAGTACTCTTTGCAAGGATCTCACGCTTCTCCATAGAGAGATCTCCGGACTGTTTCAGTCTGTTTAACAATGTAATAGCTTGGACTGCCTTAATAAGGTTTTCTTCAGTGATAGGAACTTCATTTTTAAGAAACTTCAGGCGTTCACGCAAATTAGGATCTATTCCGACTTCAAGAATAGTGGCCGTGGACATCTGACTTCCCAGATATTTTAGTTCGACCAGTTTTCCTACTCTAACCGTTCCCCCGACCAATAGACCTTTTTTGCCGCCTAACTCAAGCTTGTTTCCGCATTTGATATCGCAATGCATGATAGCCTCGCATTTAATATCTCTACGAGCTTCAACTAGTGCGCTTTCTATATATTTTGAAATAATATCATTACCGGCGGTCAGACTGCCTTTCCCGTTACCGTGCATACCTCTCTTAAGTATAATGTCTCCTCCGGCTCTCAGGACAGCCGCCTCTGCAACACCGTTTATCTCTATATTTCCTCCTGCCTCAATTTCAAAGCCCGACAGGACATTACCCCTTACAACAACATTACCGATAAATTTAATATTTCCCGTTGAGTTATCTACATTGGCCATAACCTCATACGTCGGGAAAACATTAATCTTACCGTCAACATACATCAGTTGGCCATCTATAGTAGAAAATAATTCATTACCATCCTCACTTAATACTACATTTCGACCTCTCGGTATATTAGCTCTCTTTCCATCAATAGCCTTCAATTCAGCGCCAACGAGGTTCTTCCCTGGTTTTCCTGCAATAGGAGGTATCAACTCTGCAAGTTTCTGTCCTTTTGTAACGCTTTCTACAAGGTTCATGTCCTTATAATTAACAGTGCCATCTTCCAGTATAGTCGGTGCTCTGTCCTTTTTTATATCAATGAGATATTTAACCTCACCGTTTTTCCCATTAACAGCAGGAACCCCTTCAGCAACTTGAATCTGTATATTATAAACAGGATTCTGAACTAACTCCCGAATTTTACTCTCATTCATTCCCCAGACAACACCTTTAGAGTACAAGGCTTGAACAATTCCTTCCAAGGTGGGTGCTAATCCGTTAGCTTCGGGAGGTGTTAAAATAATATAGGCTGACATTTTATCCTGAGATACAATTGCCTCAACCGAAAAGTCAATTCTCTGTTCTTCTTGGGCTTCGGCAATCTTAACAGGCACGCCTTCGCTTTTGCTCACCGCATCTGAAATTATATTTGCATTATAGTTCTGTATTTTCTTTTTCCGGACAGTATTCAGTATTTCAGTTTCGCTTACTTTGTTGAAAAAGTCCAAGGGCTTATAGACCGTGAGATAAACACCGTCATTCTCGAAAGTCAGATTATATCCTTGATCTTTTTTTGTGGCATCACTCGGCATTGTAAATCTCCTTCTATGTTACCTTTATCACTGCCTCTGAGCATCCTTTACATTATTGCGCTTTTTAGCCTTTCAAGTTTCCCTCTCATTCTCATTATTGCTTTAGTATGCAATTGCGATATTCTTGATTCAGATACTTTCATAATCAGGCTGATCTCTTTAAGAGTGAGCTCCTCATAGTAATATAATGTAACTACTGTTCTCTCCTTTTCCGGTAACTTGTCGATCGAATCTGCCAGAATTTCTTTAAGTTCTACCACTTCCAATCGCTGTTCCGGCATATTGGATTCCTTCTGCATAGAGAACGGATCAAAGCCGGTTTCATGATTCTGTTCCAGATAATCCTCCAGTGAAATCATTTGTGATAAATTGACTTCTTGTAAAAGCTTATGGAGTTCATCAAGAGTTATTCCCAGCTTATCGGCAACTTCAAGGTCAGAAGCGGAGTGCCCCAATTGATTTTCTAATTCGTAGTATGCTTTTTCAAGTTCTTTGCCTTTCTTTCGTAAAGATCTGGGTGCCCAGTCCTGTTCTCTGATTGAATCAATAATGGCTCCTCTGATTCTTAATGACGCATAGGTTTCGAATTTTACCTTCTTGGATAAGTCAAACTTATCTATTGCATCAATAAGCCCGAATACTCCATACCCCACCAAATCATCGTACTCAACATTCGAACCGAAATATATACTTAATCGTCCGGCTACATACTTTACTAAGTCAGCGTATTCAATGATCAATTGTTCTTTAATCCCCTGATCCTTAGTTTCACTATATTTCTTCCATAATTCCTGTTGCCTCTGTATAACAGATGCCGACATTTCTACCTCCATGTTCCCTTATAATTATAGATAAGGGCTACACAAACTAATGATTCTACTCCTTGAATTCTTTTGTAATATAATCCGCAATCGGAAGAGCTTGGAACTCATCTTCTCTTATCCCCAGATTCAAGTCTTCGTCAGCAACCATATTGATTGAACTGCCTGAATCCTTTTCTTTATTTTGTTTTTGCCTTTTTTCTTCTTTTTCTTTTTCCGCTGCTATTCGCTTCTCTTCCTTTATTCTGTCTTCTTCTTTCTTCCTGTTAGTCTCTATAGCCTCCAGAACTGTACCTCTTATCAGTAAGCCCACTATGTAAAATATAACCATTACAATGAGCATATTTGTCATGTTTTCATTATTCCGTACATGATTTATATAGCCCATCAAACCGGTTATAATTGCAGCCGCTAAAGCCATCAAAAGCGGCAGCTTACGGATATAATCCATATAACACCCTTCATTAAAAATACTTTATTCCGTAACCAATGGTTTTCACCATAAGTTTCCCGTCCTCCGAGGAGATCTCAATTGTCCTACCGTGATTTCCCCCTGTATCTTCACTTACAACAGGAATACCCAGCTCTTTTAAAACAAGTTTTGATGCTTCAGCATTTCTGGCACCTATCTTTAATGTCTCGTTCGAGCCGGCAAAATTAAACATTTGAGCTCCCCCGGCAATCTTTGACACTATTTCTTTCCGATTGGCGCCGAGAGAAACCATTTCAGCTAAAAGGTCTACTATTCCCGTGTCTGCAAACTTTGCCCTGTTAGTGTTTGCTGATGCTATCTTTGAACTTGGTAGCATAATATGTGCCATACCAATAATTTTTTTCTTTTTGTCATATAAGGTTATCCCAACACATGATCCCAGTCCAAGTGTGGTTAATATCGCCGGATGACATGCCACTTTTATATCTGCCATCCCTACCCTTATTACTTCTAACATTATGCTACTCCTAATGCATTTAACAAACGACTATAAGAAGCTTCATCGGGTACCAAGAAGAAATCCCCAATAACACTGTCTATACCATATGTAAACTCGTTCTCAATATATAAAGCTGTATCAGAACTCTTCCCAAACTCAATAGCAGGAACGCTTAAAATAGCTCCTGCCATGTCTATTGCTAACCCCGGAACATCCGCATAAATTTTTAGGTTAGTTAGATTTGATAGCGAAGATAAGTATGATCCTGCCAATATATTACCGATTTCCTGCAATGCTGAGCATTCCATGCTATCAAATGTTATCTCCTTATTTACGGGATTTCCCATCAAAATATTTACTAATAGCCGTGCACTTAATAAATCAAGAACAAAAAGAATATTCCCTGTAATTTCTCCTCGTACTCCCAGTAGTATTCCTGCGACTTCTGTTTCGGCTCCGCCTAGGACATCGCTCACATCCGAAAATTTCATAACTCTAATCTGGGGTACTTTCATGTCTATTTTCTTATTTAGCATCTTTGCGAGAGCTGTGGCAGCATTACCGGCACCAATATTCCCGATTTCTCGAAGAACATCGAGATGAAAACTATTAATATTATTTATATCAATATCATTTTCCATATTGCGCATCCCTCTCGGTTTATTTTTCAAGAAGTTCGGTTATAAGCTTCTCAATATTTAGTAATGTAATAAGCCTTCCTTCAACCTTGGCAATACCTAAAATGTAATCCAAACTCCTGTCATTTGTAATCTGAGTAACACTCTCAATGTCACTTTCCCTTAGTGATACAACTTCATCTACAGAATCAACAATAATACCCAGAAGTGCTTCATTAAACTTGAATATTATTGTTCTGGTATCGTCATCCTCTTCAATCTCAGGTAAATCAAATTTAAGCCTTAGGCTCATAACGGTAACTATCTCACCCCTGAGATTTATAACTCCTTTGATATAATCGGGTGTAGTGGGAACTCTTGCGGTATTTAGAGTTTTCTCTATAATAGAAACCTTATGAATATCAGCACCATATTCCTGGTCTCCCACCTTAAATGCAACAAACTGCTTTATTTCTTTTTCCAGCGATTTATTTTCCATTCACAGATCCCCCTATTCCTAAGATAACTCACAGTGCCAGAGAATTAACATCTAAAATCAGCGCAACATTACCATCACCCAATATGGTTGCACCGGCAATATACTTTATTCCAGCCAATACTTTTCCAAGAGATTTAATAACAATCTCCTGTTGGCCTATTAATGAGTCTACCATAAATGCCGAAAGCTTCTCACCCTTCTTGGCAATAACACAGGTAATTGTTTTTTTATCTTCATCCGGCAAAGTACCGGGTACACTCAGTATGCTGCCAAGCCGAACAATAGGTATTACCATATCGCGAAGCAAAATAACTTCTTGATTTCTTACCAGACGTATGTCCTGAGGTTTTATGTTTTCAATCTCTTGAATTGAACCCAGAGGAATCGCATATTTTTCCTCCCCTATCCTTACCAAAAGAGCCTGAATAATAGCTAGGGTAAGTGGGATACGGATAGTGAATTTGCTCCCTTTTCCTCTTACCGTGTCAACCTCAACAATACCTCCGAGAGCTTCAATCTTTGTCTTAACCACGTCTAAACCTACCCCTCTTCCCGAAAGGTCGGTAACCTTATCGGCAGTACTGAAATTAGGTTTAAACAGATATGCAATTATCTCTTTATCTGAGAGAGCATTAACTATTTCGGATGATTCCAGACCCTTTTGAACAATTTTATTTCTGACCTTATCTACATCAATACCCTGTCCGTCATCTTCAACCTCTATGACAACATTATTGCCATCCTGGAAAGCACGAAGATATATATTTCCGACATTAGGTTTGTTGTTTTTTAATCTTTGTTCATGTGTCTCAAGACCATGATCTGCTGAATTTCTCAAGATATGTATCAAGGGATCGCCTATTTCATCAATTACTGTTCGGTCAAGCTCTGTTTCCTCACCTGACATATGCAGTTCAATGTCCTTATCAAGCTCCCTTGAAATATCGCGAATCATTCTGGGGAATCTATTAAATACGGTTTCCACTGGCACCATACGTACTCTCATGACGGCATCGTGAAGACTTGTCGTTATGCGTTCAAGATATTCTAT
>CAYWXN010000041.1:0-299 GCA_964462075.1 uncultured Ruminiclostridium sp.
GAAGTTTGAAAGACTCGACAAAACAAGAAAAAAGGTAAGCGTTTATTCTGCTTAATGACAGGTTATACTGGTATGGGAAGGGACGAGATTATCGTCCCTTTTAATTTCGGAGGAAAACATGTTTATTGACTTTGCTGAAATCTATATAAAAGCCGGAGATGGTGGAGATGGAGCAGTCTCTTTTCGGCGTGAAAAATATATCCCCAGCGGAGGACCTGACGGGGGCGACGGCGGTACAGGCGGGGATGTTATTTTCAAGGCTGATACAGGCCTTAGAACCTTGATGGATTTTCGCTATA
>CAYWXN010000041.1:309-11362 GCA_964462075.1 uncultured Ruminiclostridium sp.
GCACAAAGTGGCGAAAATGGCAGTAAGCGCAATAGGAGCGGTAAAGGCGGAGCTAACCTTGAGATAAAGGTTCCGGTGGGTACTATCGTTAAGGACAAAGAAACCGGAAGAATTATTGCCGACATCTCCAAGGAGGGACAAGAGGTTATAATAGCCCGGGGAGGTAAAGGCGGAGCGGGAAACCAGCATTTTGCCACTCCGACCCGTCAGGTTCCCAACTTTGCCCGTAGCGGCAGTCCCGGCCGAGAGTTTACTGCTATACTGGAGCTAAAGCTGATTGCTGATGTAGGGCTTCTGGGCTTTCCCAATGTAGGTAAATCCACATTGCTTTCAATGGTATCATCAGCCAAGCCTAAAATAGACAATTATCACTTTACAACACTATCTCCGAATCTTGGCGTAGTATCTTTAGGTGAAGGGGAAAGCTTTGTTATTGCCGATATACCCGGGCTAATAGAAGGGGCTCATGAGGGAGCAGGGCTGGGGCATAATTTCTTAAGGCATGTAGAACGGACAAGGCTTTTGATCCATGTTGTGGACATTGCAGAAATAGACGGCCGTGACGCAATTTCGGATTTTGATATCATTAATCGTGAACTTGAGATGTATAATCCCGAGTTGGCCAAACGCCCCCAAGTTATTGCGGCAAATAAAATTGATGCCTTGTACGAACCTGAGAAACTGGAAAGATTCAAAACTGAAATGGGAAATAGAGGGTATAAAGTATTTGAGATCTCTGCAGCTACAAATCAGGGCGTTGATGATTTGATAAGATACACCTATGAGCAGTTGAAAACTCTGCCTGAGGTGGTACTCTTCGACCCTTCAGAAGAATTTGAGTTTGATGTTATATCCGACGAACCGCCTTATACGATAAGACGTGAGAATGAAATATATGTAATTGAGGGCCCGTGGGTTAATAAAATATTAGGTTCGGTTAATTTTAATGATAGAGAATCCTTACAGTACTTCCAACGTGTAATGAAAAATATGGGCATTATAGAAGCCCTTGAGGAAAAAGGCGTTGAAGAGGGTGACACTGTAAGAGTCGGAGAAATGGAATTTGATTATATCCCGTAGGAGAAAAGTATGATAACAGGAAAGCAAAGAAGTTATTTAAGAGGTTTAGCAAACGGTATCCCGGCCATTTTTCAGGTAGGTAAAAACGGAATCGATGAAAATGTAATTCGCCAGTTTAGAGATGCTCTGGAGGCAAGGGAACTGGTTAAGGCGAGCGTATTGAAGAATTCGATATATACGTCAAGAGAAGCGTGTGAGGAGCTTGCACAGGCTGTAGATGCAGAAATAGTTTCGGTAATCGGGAATAGATTTGTCCTTTATAAGGAATCTTCTAATAATAAAGTTTTTGAACTACCGAAGTAAAATGGAGACAAGTTTATGATTTGGTTCGGTCCTGCAGGAAACTCAAATAGCTTCTATGATCAAGGGCTTGCTCATTCTTGGCAGATGCCTCAATGGCTCTCTGATATGGGTCTAAACGCCTACGAGTATCAATGTAATAAAGGGGTTAATCTCAAGGACGAGACGGCTCAGGAAATAGGTGAGAAGGCAAAGGAAGCCAACATACGCCTAAGTATTCATGCACCTTACTATATTAACCTTTCAAGCACCGAGCAGGAAAAGAGAGATAATTCTGTTAAATATATTTTGAATACCCTAAGAGTAGCTAAAATCATGGGAGCACAACGTATTGTGGTGCATCCCGGTTATGTGTCCAAAATAACTCGCAATACTGCTGTTGAGCTTGCTAAGGCAACATTGCTTGAAGCCATTAAAGAGGCCGATGAAGCAGGGTATTCGAATATAACCTTATGTCCGGAGGTACTTGGTAAAAACAATCAATTGGGTAATCTTGAAGAAGTAATGGATTTATGCAGTCTGGACGAAAGGCTGATACCTTGTCTGGATTTTGCCCATTTACACTCGTTAACTCAGGGTGGTATGAGAGTCGAGAATGACTTCGTTCGTGTCTTTAAAAATGTCGAGAAGCATCTTGGAATTGAAAGAATGCGAAAAGTACACATTCATTTTAGCCGGGTGGAATACGGAAAAGGCGGCGAGAAGAAGCACTGGACATATGCCGACACTAAGTATGGCCCTGATTTCGACCCTCTGGCAAAAGCAATAATTGCCCTTGATTTAGAGCCTGTTATTATATGCGAATCCCGCGGGACAATGGCTGAGGATGCCCTTACCCTAAAAAGAATACTACTTCTATCAGAAGACTCAATATCAGAGGGAACATAATAAGTGCAAGGTTCATTACTGCAAGACCGAAGGTGTCCTTTTTCGTTTGAAGACCGCAGAAAATCATGATATTCTTATACACCTTGTACGCGGTCAATAATGTTACCAAGGATATCAGAGGCAGATAGCCTATTACTACACAGAAGATTATATCCAAATATGCCAAAGCATAAATAGCTCCATATAGAATCAGAGCTTTCTTTTTACCGATTTGAATAGGTAGGGTATAGCGTTTATTAGTAAAATCGTCTTCCATATCACAGATATTGTTAGCCAACATTATATTGGCAATACAGAAAACGGCAGGCAGCGAGGCTAATAGGATAGGAAGCAACAACATCCAATTAATACTAAAGACGATATTAATATTATTAAGTATCAGTATCAGGGGAGAGTAACTAAGGATAGAAGCATATACCACCAAAAACGGTATCATAAACCCCATAAATACTCCTGAAAACACTTCTCCAAAAGGTGTCCTCGAAATAGGAAGAGGCCCGGCGGAGTAGAGAATACCCATCAAAAAGGATAGCATTCCCAATGCCAATAAATAATAATCAGTTCTTAGAAATGTCAGTATACCAAACACAATTGCAATTAAGAGCAAAACGACTATTGTCATTATTACAGTGCTTTCTTTTAAGCCGAATTGTCCGATAGCATTATGGACCTCAAAATTATAGCCCTCTTTTTTAATGGCCTTTTTATAGTCTTGATAATTATTAAGGGCTGTGGTAAACATATCAAAGCAAATTAGAGATATAAAAAAGAATAGGACGTTTAAGATATTTAAGGTTTCATACTTGTAAAGGGTGTATAAGACCCCAAAAATAAAGGGTGTCACGCTTGCAATTTTGGTTTGTATCTCGACAAGTTTTAAAAAGCTTTTAATATGCATTTCTGGATTCTCCCCGACTCAGTATATAATAGTGGTTTATTTTATTATATTATATCCATTTTATTGCTGTATGTTAAGAAATCCGATACAATAATTATATTATATTTTTAGTAAGTTCCTCAGTGTAATCCGAAAGAGAAGGGGGCATGAATAATATATGATAAGAATAAGAGTTCTTAACGGACCAAATATGAACTTGTTGGGGACCAGAGAGCCTGGTGTATATGGCGATCAAACTCTGCAGGATATAAAGAACAGGCTCGAAGAGGAAGCCGGTGCTTACAGCATAGAACTGGACTTTTATCAGTCCAATCATGAGGGTGATATTGTTGACAGAATACACGAGGCATATCATAAGGGATATAACGGGATTATTATTAACCCCGGGGCATTTACCCACTACAGTTATGCTATTCGCGATGCAATAAGCTCAACAAATATTGCCACCATAGAAGTACATCTTTCTAATATTCATGCCAGAGAGGAGTTCAGGTCTAAATCTGTTATTGCCCCCGTTTGCATGGGACAGATATGCGGTCTGGGCGCAGATGCATATTCAGCTGCACTTTTTGTCCTGCATAGACGATTTCAATCCTGATAATGATTTTCGAGAGGGATGACGAGATGAACCATAGACTGCATAAATTAAGAGCCCTGTTAAAAGAGAATGATTGCAATGCATGCTTGATTACCGGAAGAGCTAACACCTTATATTTTTCCGGATTTACGGGCACAACCTCGTATTTGTTGGTTGGTATGGATAAAGCATGGTTGATTGTCGATTTTAGGTATACTATTCAAGCCAGGGATCAGGTTTATGAGGGTATTGAGGTTGTTGAGATTATAAAGAGCTTTTATTCAACAATAAGTGAAATAGTGAAACAGAATTCCCTGGATATTATTGGCTTTGAAGGTCAAGTCCTTAATGTTTCGGAATACAACATAATAAAGGAAAAGCTTACAAAAATAAAGAAATTGGTAAGGTTCGACAGCCAAATTGACTGGATTCGCAGTATCAAAGACTCCGATGAAATAGAGCGAATACAAAAGGCCGTACTTTTAGGCGATAAGGTTTTTGAGCATATTGTTGAATTTATTAAACCCGGAATGAAAGAAACGGAAGTCGCTGCGGAATTAGAATACACCATGAAAAAGCTGGGTGCGAAAGGTCCGTCATTTGAGAGTATTATAGCTGCGGGACACAGATCGGCCATGTGTCATGGCACAGCTACAGAAAACACAATTAAAAACGGCGATACGGTAGTTTTAGATTTTGGAGTAATTTACCGCAATTATTGTTCCGACATGACGAGAACAATATTTATAGGAGAACCGAAAAAAGAACTGGTTAAAATATATGATATTGTAAAAAGAGCGCAGCAAGCTGCTCTGGATGGTATTACATCAGGGATGAGCGGATATAATGCAGATAAAATAGCAAGAGACATAATAGCCGAAAACGGATACAAGGAAGCATTTGGGCATAGTCTGGGGCATGGTGTGGGTATAGAGATACATGAGGAGCCCAGATTGTCTGAGAAAAGCGAGGATATCCTGAAAGACGGAATGGTATTTTCGGTAGAACCCGGTATTTATGTGGAAGGCTTGGGTGGTGTAAGAATAGAGGATATGGTTGTACTGGTAGACGGTAAGATCAGGAATTTTACCACCAGCCCCAAGGACATGATTATAATATAGCTTTAAGTTTTTATACTGCAATTTAAAGCTGAATAATTTTTTCTTGCATACCTAAGCGTAATAGCTTAATATTAGATGGTAAGAATTTACCGAATTTTTATGAGAGAGGTTTACTTTATTATGGTAGTAGCAGGCGATTTTAGAAATGGCGTAACCTTTGAAATGGATGGGCAGGTTTTTCAGATTATAGAATTTCAGCATGTAAAGCCCGGAAAAGGTGCTGCTTTTGTAAGAACGAAGATAAAAAACGTGATAACCGGTTCTACAGTAGAGCGTACTTTTAATCCTTCAGACAAGTTTGAAAAAGCCCAGATAATGAGAAGGGATATGGAATATCTCTACAATGACGGAGATTTGGCATATTTCATGGATACAGAGAATTATGAACAAATGCCTATCAACCTATCCACTATCAGTGACTCCCTTATTTTTGTAAAAGAAAATACAATTTGTAAAGTTCTTTCTTATAAGGGTAATGTTTTTGGTGTGGAACCACCGATGTTTGTAGAATTGGAAATTATTAAAACTGAACCCGGTTTTAAGGGTGATACGGCAACCGGAGCAAACAAACCGGCCACTGTGGAAACCGGCGCTCAAGTAAAGGTTCCGCTCTTTATAAATGAGGGAGAGAAGATTCGTATTGACACCCGCACAGGCGAGTATATGGAAAGAGCCTAAGATGGCCTTATAACAAATGTATATGCGATTACAGAGTCCTTTTTTGGGACTCTGTTTTTTGTCTTCTGCATAAATCAAGGAATATATCCAATACTATCTATGAAACAATTTATACAGCGGGTCTTAGGAAGGAGGTAAATTTTTTGAAAGCGACAGGTATTGTTAGAAGAATTGACGATCTGGGAAGAGTAGTTATACCGAAAGAGATCAGAAGAACTTTAAGGATTAGAGAGGGTGACCCCCTCGAGATCTATACAGACCGGGAAGGAGAAGTCATTCTAAAGAAATACTCTCCCATAGGTGAATTGGGTGATTTTGCCGAAGCATATGCAGAATCACTTCACAATACAAGCGGACACATCATTGCGGTAGCTGACAGAGATTCTATTATCGCTGTTTCGGGCGGTTCTAAGAAAGAGTTGCTAGAAAAAACGCTAAGCTCCGATATTGAAAAAGTGATAGAAAATCGAGATATGTTTATAGCTCAGTCAGAAGAATCCCAACGTATTCCGATAATATCCGATGAAAAGGGTAATACCAAATACACATCCCAGGTGATTTCGCCGATTATATCCGAAGGTGATGCCATAGGAGCCGTGTTGATGCTTTCTACTGATCCCAAGGTTAAGATGGGTGACGTAGAAACAAAGCTGGTGCAATCAGCGGCAGGATTCCTAGGGCGGCATATGGAACAATGAAATTATAGAGTATTAGAAGCAAAAACAAGACAGGGAAAGTATCCTGTCTTGTTTTTATAATACCCATATCAATAACGCTTATTTCCCTGCTATAACTCTAGCTACATGGACGCCGCTGGCAGCTGCCTGTGACAGCCCGCGTGTTATTCCGGCACCGTCGCCTATAGCATAAAATCCGGGAAGCTCAGTTTCAAATTCATTGGTCAAAAGTAGCCTTGAACTGTAGAACTTAACTTCAACGCCATAAAGTAGAGTGTCATAATTGGCTGTTCCGGGAGCAATTTTATCTAGAGCATTTATCATCTCAATTATATTGTCCAAATGCCTCTTTGTAAGTACAAGACTTAAATCGCCCGGAGTGGCCTTCATAGTAGGAACGGTAAAGCTCTGTGACAGGCGGTGCTCATTTGTACGTTTTCCTTTTATCAAATCACCAAAACGTTGCACCAGAATGCCTCCGCCCAGCATATTCGAGAGCGAGGCAATTCGTTTACCGTATTGATACGGTTCGTTAAAGGGTTTGGTAAAGCGGTTACTTACAAGTATTGCAAAATTAGTGTTATCGCTTCTATAGGCAGGATTGGTATAACTGTGACCGTTAACCGTTATAATCCCGTCAACGTTTTCGCTGACTACATGTCCGTAAGGGTTCATGCAAAAGGTTCTGACCAAATCACCGTACTGCTTTGTCCTATATAAAAACTTTGACTCATAAACAATGTCGGTAATATTCTCAAACACTCTGGCAGGGAGTTCTACTCTGACTCCTATGTCCACCTGATTATTTATCAATTGCAGGTTAAGCTTACGACACTGAGCAGCGAACCACTCGGCGCCAGACCGCCCGGGTGCGACTATCAGATATTTACATAATGCGGTTTTACCATCCGTCAATGTTATTTTATATCCTGATTCCAGTTTTTCAAGGGATTCAACCCCTGTATCACAAGTGATTTCAACTCTCTCATTAAGATAGTCAAACATTTTAGTGAGTATCTGTCTGTTATTCTCTGTACCCAAATGCTTAACCTCAGCCTCTAAAAGGTGTAGATCATGAGAGAGAGCCTTTCTTGATATTTCACGGGCTGCGGGGGAATTTGTTGAAAAACGCTTTTCGGTGGCCCCAAAGCCCACATTTACAGTATCAACATATTCGATCAAATCCATGATTTTGCCTGCATCAAGGTATTCGTTAAGCCATCCGCCAAACTGTGTAGTAAAATTATATTTACCGTCGGAGAACGCACCTGCCCCTCCGAAACCGTTCATAATACCGCAAGAGTTACAGTTAATACAGGATTCAACCTTCTTTTCAACTATAGGACATAATCTTTTATATATATCTTTTCCCTGCTCAATCATTAGTATATCCATACCCGGCATAAGCTTCTGAAGTTCATATCCCGCGAATATACCCGCAGTTCCACATCCGACAACAATCGCATCATAGCTGTTCTTCTTCATAATAACACTCCTTCCATATCAAGTGCCTATATATTATATCATATCAGATTGTGTTATCATCATCGAACATTTGTTTGATTTGAGTATAGTTCTATTATATAATATAATAACTAAGCAAAATTAAACGTAAATGCAATATGACCCAATTCGGAGGGGAATTATGGAAATTTTAGAAGGCCTGAATCCGGAACAAAAGCAGGCCGTTATGCATACGGAAGGCCCCTTGTTGGTTCTTGCAGGAGCAGGTTCAGGTAAAACAAGGGTTTTAACTCATAGAATCGCGTATTTAGTAGAAGAAAAGCTAGTCCGTCCCTGGAACATCCTGGCTATAACCTTCACCAACAAGGCGGCCAGAGAAATGAAAGAAAGAATGGAAAAGCTGATCGGTACCGAGGCCAATAATATTTGGGTAGGCACATTTCATGCTTCATGCGTAAGAATACTGAGACGGGAAATTGAAAAGCTGGGCTATGACAGAAGCTTTGTTATATATGATTCCGACGACCAGAAAAGCTTAATAAAGACCTGTTTAGATCAGTTAAATATTAATGATAAGAATTTCCCGCCTCGCTCGGTCATAAACGAAATCAGCCGTGCGAAGGACGAATTGATTGACCCGGAAAAATTTTCGCTGATGTACGCTTCAGACTATCGAATGAGTAAAATTGCGGCTATATATGAGTTGTATCAAAAAAAGCTCAAGGCAAATAACGCTTTGGATTTTGATGATATAATCGTGCTCACGATTCGCATTTTATCAAGCTTTCCTGAGGTTTTGGATTATTATTCCGATAAATTCCGTTATGTTCTGGTGGATGAATACCAGGATACAAACACTGCCCAATACATGCTGGTAAGCATGCTTGCCTCAAAACATGAGAACATTTGTGTTGTGGGAGATGACGACCAAATGATATACGGCTGGAGGGGAGCAAATCTTCGCAATATTCTTGATTTTGAGAAGGATTATCCCAATTGCCGAATCATTAAGCTTGAGCAGAACTACCGTTCAACGAAGACTATTCTTGAAGCTGCTAATAACGTAATAAAAAATAACGACGGCAGAAAAGAAAAGAAGCTTTGGACAAATAACATCGAGGGAAAATACTTGAACAGGTACGAGGCCATAGACGAGCGTGATGAGGCTTATTATATTGCAGGTACCATGAAAGCATTGAAAAAATCGGGCAGATCATATAATGAAATGGCCATATTATACAGACTCAATGCTCAGTCCCGTGTCTTTGAGGAAATGCTCATGAAGCAGGGCGTCCCATACAAAATATATGGGGGACTTAAATTCTATGCCCGTAAGGAAATCAAGGATGTTATAGCACTGCTCAGAATTGTTCAGAACGGGAATGATGATATCAGCCTGAAAAGAATCATAAATGTACCCAAGAGAGGTATCGGAAAAACTACCTTGGATCGGGTAGAACAGTATGCAATAAGCGAAGAAGTCAGTATGTATAAAATAATCTCCATGATTAATAACTATCCGGAGCTTTCCCGAGCCGGTAAAAATCTGCAGGAATTCTTTAATTTTATTGAAAGCATGAAGGTATTGGCGAGCAAGACAGAACTGGTAGAGTTTATTGAGCTGTTGATTGATAAAAGCGGTATTATAAAAGAGCTTGATGCCGAAATGACTGTAGAGAGCAGAACCAGAATAGAAAATATCAAGGAATTTATTTCTGTGGCGAGAGAATTTGAAATTACCACAGAAGAAAAGCCGACCCTAGAGGATTTTCTGGCACACATATCATTAGTGGCAGATATTGATGATACTGAAGAGGTCGGAGATCGTGTAGTAATTATGACCCTTCACAGTGCAAAGGGTCTTGAATTCCCCGTCGTTTTTATAGCGGGAATGGAAGAAGGATTGTTTCCGAGCTATAGATCATCAGCTGAGGAGGAAGAACTCGAAGAGGAACGCCGGCTATGCTATGTGGGAATAACCCGGGCCAAGGAGGAAATCTATCTTACCAATGCAAAATGCCGTATGCTTTTCGGAAGCACCACATATAACCGCGAATCTCGGTTTTTAAGAGAAATACCCGATGAACTCATCTCTCAGATTGAAAACCAATCTACACAAGACAAATCAGGAGGATTAAAGAAGGAATCAACCTTTATGCCCAACGGCAAGGTAGTAGATTTGTCTGATCTCAAAGCGAGAATTAAAGAGTTTAATCGTATGTCCGAGAATGATGCTTCGACTGTTAATGTAGGTGATCGTGTTATTCATAAAAAGTTCGGAGAAGGAACTGTAAAAGCCAAGGTCAAGGAAAGCGAGGACTACAGGCTTGACATTAACTTTGATCAATACGGAATGAAGCGACTTATGGAAAGCTATGCAAGGCTTAAGAAGGTATAGTATAATATAATATTGAATAAAAAATGGGAGTAGCATATGGATGATAATAATAATCCCTTAAATAATAGAAATAATTATAATGAAGATCTTAATAATCTTCTGGACCAGATGGACAATATTTTAAAGAGAAATCCGATGGGGAGAGTTTACGACGACATTTTTACAAGTAAGCTTCCTATAATGGACGAATCAACGCCTTCATACAGGGAGGGCGGCCAAAACGCACAGTTTGACCCCGGAAAAAATCCGTTTGATTCCAAAGAGGTTGAAGATACTGCTCCCCAAAAGAGTTTTGATGAACTCATGGAGGAGATGAACAGCCTTGTTGGCCTCAAAAAAGTTAAAGAGGATGTCAAGACCCTGACAAATGTAGTTAAAATAATGAAAATGCGCAAGGAAAGGGGTTTGCCGGAGGTAGATATGTCCCTTCATCTTGTTTTTACAGGAAATCCGGGGACGGGTAAAACCACTGTAGCAAGGCTGCTGGCCGGTATTTACAGGGAAATCGGCGTATTATCAAAAGGGCATTTGGTGGAGGTTGACAGGTCAAGGCTGGTGGCAAAATATGTAGGCCAAACCGCTCCTCAGGTCATGGAAGTGGTAAATGAAGCAATGGGTGGTGTTCTCTTTATCGACGAAGCCTATTCTCTTGTTTCCCGCCGCGGAGAGAATGACTTTGGCTATGAGGCTGTGGATACACTTTTGAAAGCTATGGAGGATAATCGCGATGACTTGATAGTAATCGTCGCCGGTTATCCCGAAAAAATGGAGGAATTTTTAGACTCCAATCCCGGTCTTCAATCCCGCTTTAATAAATATATAAACTTTGATGATTACACCCCTGAAGAGCTTATAAATATCTTTAGAGGGATGTGCAAAAAGAATGGATACAAGCCAAATGAGAAAGCCGAAGAGAAAGTCAATCAAATGCTTGAGTTCCTACATGAAACCCGTTCTGACAGCTTTGCCAAT
>CAYWXN010000042.1:0-2577 GCA_964462075.1 uncultured Ruminiclostridium sp.
GCCATTTTAGGAAGGAGATAGACCGGATTTTCATTTTGTGCGAGCCATATCGCATCACTGGAGAACATAGAAACCACCCTCCGAGAACCAAAATTTTCATTTTAATTATAACTATTATAAAATCATATGTCAAAAAAATACAGCTAAGGAATAAAGGCAAGCATAAACATTTTGATACATTGATTATAGAAGATTATTACCGAACCGATATCCATTGGAGTCAAGACAAAATATTTAAAGCTGCTAACAAGCTTCTTACTGGATTAGGCAGTGATATTCAAATAGAGGAAAGCCAATATTCCAGAAAAGAGTTATATTCTTTTTATGGCTCTTATTATAGGCAGCTTGCTTTAAACATAACCCCCGATAAATTGGTGTACCTAACTAACGATATACTGGAAAAGGCAGTGGTTTATGATTATGAATCAAAATCATATAGTAACGTGTATATGCCTGATAAGATTAATGGAATGGATCCATATGATGTTTATCTCTCAGGTGCTAAGGCCCTTATTACAATCAATAATCCAAAAAGCATCATAGACAAGGAGTTAATTCTATTTCGGGATTCCTTTGGAAGCAGCATCGCACCGCTTTTGCTATCAGGCTACTCAAAAATCACATTAATTGACCTTCGATATATTTCTACTGACTTACTTGGGGAGTATATTGAATTCTCTGAGAAGCAGGATGTACTTTTTCTATACAATACACAAATTATTAACAACAGTTATATGTTAAAATGAATTCCAATTAATTTCTCCATGCAGTCTGTTGTGTTCTCATAGCCAATGTTTTATGTGCTATAATTAACGTAACAGATTTGGAGGGCATCAATAAAAATGACAGCATTTAAGTACGACACACATGTGCATACAAGCGAAGTTAGCTGCTGCGCTAAAGTTTCTGCAAAAGAAGCAGTAAAAATGTATAAAGACGCCGGATATCATGGCATAGTAATAACCGATCACTACTGTGATTCTTATTTTATCGGTTTAGGTGACCTAAGTTGGGACCAAAAGATAGACCGCTACTTAGAAGGATATAATATAGCCTTAAATGCCGGGAAAAAGCTGGGATTAAAGATAATACTCGGAATGGAAATAAGATTCCTCGAAAATGCTAATGACTATCTTGTTTATGGTATTGATGAGAAATTTCTAAAAAACCATAAAGAGCTCTATAAGTTAAGTTTAAAAGAATTCAGAGAGTTAACGAAAAGAAAGGATATTCTTATATTTCAGGCGCATCCTTTCAGACCCGAAATGATTCCGGCACCGGCAGAATTGCTTGATGGGATTGAAGTATATAACGGAAATCCCCGGCACAATTCAAATAATGATAATGCATACCAGTATGCATTAAAAAACCGACTGCGTATGCTTTCAGGCTCAGACTTTCACCGGAGAGAAGGTATTGCCGCAGGAGGTATAATAGTATCTGATGATATAGGCGACTCTCATGAGTTTTCAGATATAATCAGAAATAATAAAATAATAGAACTGATTCAATAGTTAGGGATAGCTAATGTGATAATTAAAATATTAGCCATCCCCTTTCCAATTCCTATCTCCAAATAAACCAAATCAGGACATAACCTGTGATTACAGCCGATAAGGTAAAGGGTACACTTATTTTCATAAATTCCTTTGAACTTACCTCATAACCATCTTTACGAAGAATTCCCAGAGCAGTTATATTGGCGGAAGCGCCTATAGGAGTAAGATTTCCTCCCAATGTGGCTCCCGATAACAACCCAAAATAGAGAATTGTCGGGTCAATGCCCAATATAGCACCGATTCCCTCAACAACCGGCAGCATTGTAGCGATATAGGGGATATTATCTATGAACGCCGAAAATAGAACTGAAGCCCATACTATTAGGGAGTATATTACAAATAAATTATCCTTTGCAATTGCAATGAATATTTTACTTATTTCAGTTACCACGCCCGCTTCGGTTATACCTGCGATAACTATAAACAGACCTGCCAAAAGCAAGAGAGTGAAATAATCTATTTCCTTTAGAGCATCTTTTAATATTCTAAAATCTTTCTTCAAAATTAATTCTCTAATTAAGCCAATAATAAATAATCCTGTGCAGATAATTCCGTTAATTGTGGAGGGTTTATTAAATACAAAAGAGCCGATTTTAATTGTTCCGGGGATAAATGAAGCAATAATTAAAAGCAAAATTGTCCCTAATAGAAGGAAAGAAGGAAAATAATCGGAAACCTCGGTTCGCCCTTGGGAGCGGATTGGTTGCGAGTCTTTCCGAAATACATAAAGTAAGACGAAAGAAGCAACAACCGCGCTTATTTGAACTACCCAGAACATACCTATTCTGCCTTTGAAGAAGAAGAAATCCAAAAAGTCCATGTTCGCATAGCCGCCAAGAAGTATTGAGGTAGTATCACCGACCAGTGTGGCGGCACCTTGAAGGTTTGATGATATGGCAATAGCAATAATACTTTTTACCGGAGACATTTTAAGCTTTTTGGCTATAGTCATGGCTACAGGTGCAACCATTAACACAGTTGCCACATTGTCTACGAAAGCTGAAATAATACCTGCGAA
>CAYWXN010000042.1:2677-11231 GCA_964462075.1 uncultured Ruminiclostridium sp.
TGCAAGCAACAAAACATAAGTAAAAATGAAAATAATCAGTGCTGTAGTAATCATAAAATGCTCCTTATCTGCGGCTTTTTCTTTTAATTATAGCATAATGTATTATGTATACAATAATTGATAATATTTTGACGATTATTATTGATTATCTGATGGCATGAGACAAGCTCCTTCACAATTATATCCAATATTTTTATCCAATTTGAGAAAAAATAATTATTAACTTGACAAAATATGAAGAGAGAATATAATAGAGCCATACCCCACCCGGTATGGGGAGGGGCAATGAGTTCTTTATGGAGGTAATTATCTTGAAAAATGAGGACAGGACTCAGGTTCTAAATCTTTTAAAGACATCGAAAGGCCAAATAGATGGAATAATCAGAATGATTGAGGAAGGCAGATACTGTGTTGATATTTCAAAACAGATTCTTTCTGTTCAGGCTTTGCTTAAAAAAGCCAACCTTCAGATTATCGACCAGCATATCAAACATTGTGTAAAGCAGGCTTTTACTGAGGGAGAAGTGGCCGGAAATGAAAAAGTTAATGAGATTATGGAATTGATCAGTAAGTATGCAAAATAATATCTACAGCAAAGGTGGTGCCAGTATGGCGAAAGAAATTCTTGAAATAACCGGAATGACGTGCGCTTCATGTGTGAAAGCAGTTGAACGTGCCATAGGAAAGCTTGAAGGCATAAATGAGGTAAGTGTAAATCTTGCTACCGAAAAAGCAAAAATAGTATATGATACTTCAAAAGTAAGAATTTCGCAAATCAAAGATGCAGTTGTAAAAGCCGGATATAAAGCTCTTGAAATAGAAACAGGGGAGCAGGCTGATTATGAAAAAGTGCGTAGAGAAAAGGAAGTAAAAACACTTTGGAAAAAGTTTATTCTATCCACCATATTTACCGCACCCCTTTTATATATTGCTATGGGTCCGATGTTGGGTCTTCCTGTACCCGGTATAATATCCCCTCATATGCATCCTTTGAATTTCGGACTTATCCAGCTTATATTGGTAATCCCGTCCATCATTGCCGGTTACAGATTCTATACCGTTGGTTTTAGCAGGCTTATTAAACGTGAACCTAATATGGATTCATTAATTGCAGTGGGTACGAACGCCGCATTTCTTTACGGTATTTATTCAATAATTCAGATATTAAATGGGCACAATGAATATGCTCATGACCTGTATTTTGAGACTGCAGGCGTAATTATTTCTCTGATTCTCTTAGGTAAATATCTTGAGTCAGTGACAAAAGGCAAAACTTCAGAGGCCATAAAGAAATTGATGGGCTTAGCTCCTAAAACGGCAATAGTAATACAAGACGATAAAGAAAAAGTTATCCCAATCGAAGAGGTTGAAGTCGGGGATATTATCTTGGTAAAGCCGGGTGAGAAAATACCTGTTGATGGCCAAGTGATAGAGGGAAGAACATCAATAGATGAATCCATGCTTACCGGTGAAAGTATACCTGTGGAGAAAAATCCTGGCAATACGGTAATAGGTGCAAGTATTAATAAAAACGGAACCATAAGGTTCAAGGCCACAAAGGTAGGCAAAGATACAGCCTTAGCACAAATCATAAAGCTTGTAGAAGAAGCACAGGGCTCAAAAGCACCTATTGCAAAGATGGCTGATATAATCGCGAGCTACTTTGTGCCTATTGTAATGGCTATTGCGGTTATTGCGGGGTTAGCCTGGTTTATTTCAGGAGAGTCGGTGATATTTTCATTAACCATATTCATTTCAGTACTTGTAATTGCCTGCCCATGTGCGCTAGGATTGGCGACGCCCACGGCTATTATGGTAGGAACAGGAAAGGGAGCTGAATACGGGGTGTTGATAAAAGGCGGGGAAGCTCTTGAAACAACTCATAAGATACAAACCATTGTATTTGACAAGACAGGAACAATAACCGAAGGAAATCCAATAGTAACTGATATAATCACGACCGGTTTAGTCGATAAATCTGAGCTATTGAGGCTTTCGGCCTCGGCAGAAAAAGGCTCGGAGCACCCCTTAGGTGAGGCTATAGTTAATGAAGCTAAAGAAAAAAATGTAGAACTACTAAGCATTGATAGCTTTGAAGCAATACCCGGTCATGGCATTGAGGTGGTTATTGAAGGCAAGAAGATGCTTTTAGGGAATAAAAAGTTGATTGATGACAAAAAAATCGAGATAAGTCTGCAAAAAGAGTCAGATAAGCTTGCAGAGGAAGGCAAAACACCTATGTATGTCACCATTGATAATCGCCTAGCGGGTATAATAGCGGTAGCTGACGTAATGAAACCAAGCAGCAAGAGGGCAATCGAGGCTCTGCACATTATGGGCATAGAGGTCGCAATGATTACAGGTGACAATAAAAGGACAGCAGAGGCTATCGCAAGGCAGGTAGGAATTGATAGAGTGTTAGCAGAGGTCTTGCCACAGGATAAGGCAAATGAGATTAAAAAGCTTCAGGCAGAGGGCAAGAAGGTTGCCATGGTAGGGGACGGTATTAATGATGCGCCTGCATTAGCACAGGCTGACATTGGTATTGCAATCGGTTCCGGAACTGACGTAGCAATGGAATCGGCCGATATAGTTTTAATGCGGAGCGATCTTATGGATGTGCCTACCGCAATTCAGCTAAGCAAGCGAACAATACGGAATATTAAGCAAAATTTGTTCTGGGCATTTGCGTATAACTCAGCCGGTATTCCTATAGCGGCAGGTTTACTGTATCTTATGGGAGGACCGCTGTTGAATCCCATGATTGCCGCAGGTGCCATGGCCTTCAGTTCAGTATCTGTTTTAACGAATGCGCTAAGGTTAAAAAGATTTAAACCATTTCACTAAATCTCGAAAGGAGACGATAAAATGACAAAGAAAATTTTAATCGAAGGTATGTCCTGCCAACATTGCGTAAACCATGTTAAGAATGCACTGGAGGAACTGGACGGAATCAAGTCGGTAAAAGTCAGCCTGGAAAACAAGTCGGCTGAGATAGAACTTAATCATAATGTGGATGATGAAACAATAAAGGCCGCTATAGATGAAGCCGGCTATGAGGTCACAGGCATACAATGAAATTGTAAGTTTAATATCATTGTCATTCTGAACGGAGCGCAGCGGAGCGAAGAATCTTTTCGTCAATAATGTGCGCCAGCGTTGATTCTATTTGCATTAAACAGTTGGCAGGTGCAAGAATCTCATTTCGAACGCCTCTAAGCACCTATATCAATAAGATCAATATCCCCGGTAAGAGACATTCCTCCGCGTTCGCTCCGTCATGTCCGGCCAAGGGGTCTTTTGCTCACGGGTCGCTCAGACATTTCCAATAATGTTACTGTGCGGTGGTCTTTCCTCTGAAGCGGCCGGCTTATCTCACTGAGAAACCTTGCACCCGCTGCATATGGTTCAACATATCAATTGCTACATGTTACATTGATAGGAATCGCTGGCGCAGCTAAGCGGCACGCATGGCATCGACTAAAGGTTCCATAGTGTGCATTTATAGCCAAGACAATGTCGCATTATTCTTTTTACACGTACTAAACAAAAATGGACGACGATTGCCGTCCATTATACTATAAAGATTTAAAACAAAATTATAACTGCTAAAAGGACCAAAGGTACATTTCCGCTATTTGAAATGGAGTGGAATTCGCCGCCACCCGTTTTTATTGCATCGCCCGGGCCGACATTCTTAATTACTCCGTTGTCATCAACAGTGCCGGTACCGCTTAGAATATAATAGATTTCTTCTTCTTGGTCGTGTACATGAGAACCGATTGAACAGCCGGGCTCTAAAGTTATCTGACTGAATAAACGACATTTTCCCATAATTTCTTCTGCATTAAAGATGTTTTGCAGTTTGACATTTCCATTGCCACCCCGCATTTTTTCACGAATTTCTACCGTCATTTCAGATGAATGTTTTAACATTTTTTATTCCTCCTTGTTTATTTTAGAAGAGCGCATAAATATAAAAATATAGAGAGCACATATCAATAACAGGATTGAAGAAATCAGGAACAATACTTGTTTGATATCGTAATTAAGGCCAAATAGTACGATCTTATTGCTGCCGAACAAACCTACCAATTGGGCGCCTACAACGGCTGCAATATATCCCAGAAAACCACTGAATGCAGCACTAAATCCGATGTAAACGGTTCTCTTTTCATCGGGGGTAAAATCAAACTGCAAATTAAAAAGAGAAACGTTGATACCCGACCAAGCTATACCCCCCGAAATATGATTGATCACTAGGAGCGGCATTAAAAGTACGCTGTTTTCAAAAGTTATAAACCAGGAAAAATGGCATATGCTCAGTATTCCTACGGTGAGCATTGTGGTTGTTGCCCACCCTTTCCTATCAGCAAATTTTCCCCAAATTCTCGCCATAAATGCATAAGTCATTGTATTCATAAAGGATAAAATTGTAATTACCGTATAACTCATATCAAGATCAGATTTTAGATAAACGCTAAAATAAGCGCTTGCTATCTGCGCGGCAAAGTTCCAGATTATAAGCATTATAAAATAACGTATAAACATTTTGTTTTTGAAAGGAAGGCTGAATATCTCAGATAACTTTATCCTTGCCGTTGTATGTACAAGAGGAACTTCTTTCATAAAAAAGTAGGAAAAAAAATTGATCAAGGTAAATACAAATATAAAAACATATACGATTAGGTGACCATTGATCTCGTTTCCGGCATCCTTTTGAACATCTAAAATTGTACCCATAACGAGTGTTATTAAAGTTGCTACAAAAAGCATAACCGATTCTCTGTTGCCGAAAAATCTGCCTCTGATATTCTGAGGAACAAAGCTGACGTACATATTGGATATAGCCGGGTTAACAAAAGATAAAGCAAAGTTTGATATCATAAATATAATAGCAGCAATAATCAGTCTGGTTTGAGGGGTTACAGGAAGGAAGGGTGCAGCTATTAGGGTGACAAGTAAGAAGCGATGCAACATCGATCCTACAATGATAATACCTTTCCTGCTTTCAAGACTCTCCAGAATAATAGGGGATAAAACCTGAATTATAGCGGCAAGCACAGGCATGGCAAGGATGTACCCGCAAAAAGTATCACTTGCCCCCATGTATTTGAGCAAGCCAACCAAAAATGCACCGCTTGTCAGATTGAAGATCGTTCTGGCTGAAGCACCTTCGATAATCATCAACAACCGGTTTTTTTCAAGATCTTTTTCTAATGGATAACTAAGTTGTGGGGACATATCTAACCTCATAAGATGCAAAAATACTATAGCTTAAGAAATTGTTCGATATTCAGGATAAATACTGTGGCACCACCCACATTTACTTCGATGGGCATAGCCATATTAAAGGAGCCAAAACTACCGGGGAGCTTTTCAGGAGCTATCATCCTACGCCTTGATTTGCATGTTTCGCTGATAACAGAAAGAGCTTCGTCAACTTTGTCATCTTCTGTGGCTACAAGAAATGTTGTGTTTCCACTTTTTAAAAACCCGCCGCTGGAGCATAATTTTGTAGTACTAAAGCCTTTGCGATTCAAATTGTCGGCTAGACCGCTACTGTCCTCATCACTTACAATTGCAAAAAGAAGCTTCATAGATTGACCCTCCTTAAGATTTTACTCTCTTAATACATTCATTATATGGGATTTTCCATTTAGGTTCAATTGATAATGTGGTTAAGCTGGTTCTCCCAGGGTATTTTTGGAAGATAAATAGTTTTTCCCTTGAGATAATCAAGATGTGATGAAGGGGAGTTAAAATTAAAGGAAAGCTCATTTGACCAGAGCGCCTGCCACTTGAGTTTTAAGGCTCTGTTTATGGAATTGATTCCATATTTACCGTCTCCCAGAAGAGGATGGCCGATATATGCCAAATGGGCCCGAATCTGATGGGTTTTCCCTGTTACCAACTCTACCTCAAGAAGCGAGAATTCTTCTGTTTTTTTCAGTACCCGATAACGAGTTGTAATGGCCTCGGAACCCTTGACAGGATCATCAAAAACAAATACACGGCTTTTTTTGCTGTCCTTTCTAAGATATCCATGAAGTTCTTGATAATCTTTGTTTGGTACCCCATTAACAACGCATAGATACTTCTTACCTATTTCATGCATACGAAACTTATCCTCTAAAATTGAAAGGGATTCAGAGTCTTTTGAAAATAAAACCAGACCTCCCGTATTTCGGTCAAGGCGGTGGCAAAGAGCAGGAAAACCTTCTTCGTATAAAGTTTTATCCCGGGATCTTATAAAACTCTGAAGCCAATTGTCTAACACAAGAGTCTCATGGTTTCTATCCTTCTGAACCGGTATGCCCTGCGGTTTGGAGACCACTATAATAAAATCATCTTCATACACTATTTCAGGCGCATCAGTACCTAGTTTGTTGTCATCTATCCATTGGTTCAAATATTGGTCGGGGATATAAACCTGTACCTTATCCTTAGCAGAGAGCAAGTAAGACATTGATACCCTGGTATTGTTTACCTTGATATTCCTTTTACGAAATGCTTTGTAAATTACTGATGACTTTACATCAGGTAACATATCAAAAAGAAATTCATCTACTCGTTTGTTATCATAGTTTGCTGAGACCGAAAACTCCCTCATATAAACCTCATGCCTATTCAATAATTTCTGCCACCGGAGAATTGCCCCGGAGTATTTTTCTCGGATACATCTGGTAAGCACTTCGATGCAGTTTTTCTTCCTTAATCAGAGTTTCACCGTTATATACTCTGATATATGTATCGACAACATAGCCCTCCATACCATTTTCTACAACCTTTTGGGTTCCTCTGGGGAGAGAGTTGTCATCTATGTAAATCACTTTGATAGGGGTAGTGCTGATAGTTTTTGTGGCGAGCTTTACTTTTAACCCCGGATAATCATTGGTAGATTTTATTTTAAAGGTAAGTGCATTACCCGAGGACACCTCTGCAGTTATACGAAGGGGGTAGTTTGTTGTATTTGTGAATACCAGGTCGGCATACCCGTAAGAAACAGCTGCATCATGTCCTAAAGGCACGTATCCTACTGTGAACATATGATTATGTCTTTCAAGCACTTCCAGATTTGCTCTTAAAACAGCATTGTAAAGTGTGGTCGATACCTGACAGACCCCTCCGCCGGTACCATCCTGAATCTGCCCGGCCACGTAGATGTGAGCAGCTTTATAGCCCTTTTGGGAGGTACGGGGGCCTACTACCTTATTAAAGGAAAATTCTTCTCCCGGCAAAAGCAGAGTACCGTCTATACTTTCTGCAGCAAGACCTATATTGATTCCCCGGTTATAATTATTTTCGCTGTTTGTGGTAAAGTAAGTAGTATATGAGGCAAGAGTATCACTGAAAAGTTGTGATCTTAGGGAACCCTCAGTTATATCAGGGACAATAAATTCTACGGGAAGTATAATTTCTTCATATTCATTATTATTTCGGTTTTCCACATAGGATACGACCTCCATAAGCTTAGCACGATCCATTGAAAGACCCATTTGGTGGGGTTTGATTTCATAGGTTGTTCTGGAGGTTCGCACAAATTCAGCATTAACCGGAGGTTTGTTAAGGATATCTAAAGTGGCTTCCACATTAAGGGGGGGCGGAGTTCTTTCAATTAACCGCAGGTTAATATTTGATGACTCAAGTCTCTTAACGGCATTGATTATATCTGATTTTAACTGCTCTTCATCGACTTCCAAGCCCGGCAATCCGGTACACAGAATCACTTGATCATCTGTTATGACTATGTTTGAAGGAATTATTTCTCTATAGGTATTTTGGCGTATATCATCCAAAAAATCATTAAAGTTTTCGGTCTCGCAATTGAGGATTAGTTCGATAGACGCAGGCTTTCTCCTAAGCTTGGCTATTTTTGCCAAACGCTCAGCAAAGTTGCCCTCTCTTCCGATGCTGTAGGCTTTTTCAGTCATAGCACCAATGTCTATATTTATTCCCATCTCGGAGACCATGACGGTTCTTTCAAACTGTCGTCCCGAGACTGATATAAAGATTTTTTCGAAGGCTTCGGCATAAAGATTCTGAAGGTGTACCGAGAGTTTCTCCTTTGTATATCCTCCGACGTTTTCATTTTGAATCAGTACACCATTATAAATGGTAGATGAATTCAGCAATAAGTATAGAAAAATGCCAAAAACAAATATAACCAGTATAAATAAAACTGATAAAAAAAGCACCGGAAGTTTTTTTCTTCCAAAGCTAGCTATTTCATTCTGATTGGTTGATGACATTTTCACTAGCTGATTCGATTCCATAATAATGCACCTGATTAATTATTATTGATCATGTTAGCTTGTTATCATTATCTCAGCTTTTAAAAACATTGACAACATACCAGTGCTTTATATAATCAAATTAATGGGACTAGAATAATAGAAAAATCTTTCTATGCTATGTTATACTATTGATATTGGTATTTTAGAAGGATTATTTAATAATAGCCTAACGATTGTCCTAAAAAGGGGGCATCAACATGCAGCTTTTTAAACATAGACAAAAAAAGAGTTCGCAGGCTAATGAGCCGTCAGAAAAA
>CAYWXN010000043.1:0-10496 GCA_964462075.1 uncultured Ruminiclostridium sp.
AACAGAGTAACAGTAAGTAGAAACCATTTACGAGGATTAGAGCATGAAAACAAGAAAAATTCCCATGAGACGTTGTGTGGGATGCCGAGAAATGAAGGACAAACGAGAGCTTCTCAGGATTGTCAGGAACAATGAAGGAGAAATTTTTGTGGATCCGACCGGAAAGAAAAACGGACGTGGTGCTTATATCTGCAAGAGCATAGAATGCTTTAGCAAAGCACGAAAAGCAAAAAGCTTCAGCAATGAGTTTTCCTGTGAGATCCCGGAAGAGGTTTATGATGAAATAACTAAGCAATTGGAGGGCTATGTGGGAAGATAAGATTTATTCTTTTATTGGATTGGCAAAAAAGGCCGGAGCGGTTATGGCGGGTGAAGGACTGACCGAAATGGCGGTGAAGAGAGGAAAAGCATACTTAGTGATTATTACCGAAGATGCTTCTCTCAACACAAGAAAGAAGATTGAGACAGCTTTGTTTAGCAGTAATATTCCTATGATTGAATTCGGGAATAAAGATAAACTGGGTCAGAGGTTGGGTAAAACTTTCTTTTCAGTAGTTTCAGTTACAGATCGAGGCTTTGCTGATAGAATAAAGGAACTGATTGAACAAAACGTAGATAATGACAATACGGCACACGGGGGTGGCTTTTTTGAATAAACCAAAAATTCATGAGCTGGCAAAGGAACTAAATGTTACTAGCAAAAGACTCATGGAAAAACTTAATGAAATTAAAATTTTTCCCAAGAGTCATATGACGACCTTGGAGGATGATGAGCTTGAAAAATTATATAAGCATATCGGTGTAGTTCAGCGCGTCAAGAATGGTGCGGATAATTCGCCGAGCGATGGTGATGCTAAACCGGATCAAGCAGAAGCTAATGCTAAAAAAAGTGCCCCTCGTATAATTAGAAAAACTGAGGTAATTTTTCACGACGATAATCCGATTATTGAACCTAAGGAGAAAAAAGAGCGAAAGGGCTTTGTACGCTCCTCAGAGAGTAATGATGGCTTAATGGCGGGATTTACCCGGACAAGAGATAATACTGTTACAAATGTAAAAAAGCGAACAACGTCAGAGCGTGAAATGCCTTTGGATGAAGCTAAACCTGTAGTAAAAGCCGATGCTGAGAAATTTCCTGATGTACACCAGCAACCGGTTGATGATATATTAAGTATTAAAAAGGTTATAAAAAGGCCTAAAGAAATAAATAATGACGACGTGATGAGCATTAGTGCTAAAGAGCAGGAGAATATGCAAAAAGACGCTATAATTGATGAGACAGAAATCCAAGCAGTCAAAAAGATTGAAAAGGTTAACAAAGAATCTGTTGAGGATGTCGGCAAAGAACAGACAGAGAATGAAAAGAGCATTAAAAAAGCACCTAAGGATGGGCCTGTTGATATAAAGGTGGCTGATCAAAAACAAGCAGATGAAGAAAAGTCTGTTACAGCCGAGCCAGTTGATAAAAAGGAACCATCAATGGATGCCGATGCTTCAGCTCGGGTTGACTCGAAAGTGCAAAAACGGGAGGAGAAGCCCAAGTATCAGGACAAACCAAGGGAATCGGCACAAGGACAGCAGAGAGGTGAGTTTAAACCCAGAGATAGAGCGCCTCGTGAAGGCGGATATCAAGGCCAGCGACAAGGTGAATTCAAACCGCGTGATTCTCGCGAAGGCGGATATCAGGGTCAACGCCAAGGTGAGTTCAAACCGCGCGATTCTCGCGAAGGCGGATATCAGGGTCAACGCCAAGGTGAGTTTAAACCGCGCGATTCTCGCGAAGGCGGATATCAGGGTCAACGCCAAGGTGAGTTTAAACCGCGCGATTCTCGTGAAGGCGGATACCAAGGTCAGCGTCAAGGTACGTTCAAACCGCGCGATTCTCGCGAAGGCGGATATCAGGGTCAGCGTCAGGGCGGAGGTTCTTATGGGTCACGTCCTCCGTATGATAAGGACGCTAAATCGGGCGATTACCGTAATGATGGGAACAGAGGATTCTCAGGCGGCAGAAATAAACCTTTAGCCATTCCGAAAGCAGCTGCTCCTGCCGGCGCAGTTGAGGAAAAGGTCTTTACCCGGGGAGAGAGAAGATCATTTCAGGGAGTTGAGAAGCAAAAGGAAGAGAAGAAAGAACAGAAGAAAGACACAACCCGTTTAAATGCAGGAAACACTAACAAGGGTAACGATATCAAAAAGAAATTAGATACCGTTATCGGACACAAAGCAAAGGTTACTGATATGATGTCCGATGACTTTGTTATCGATGTTTTTTATGATGATAGCGAAGAAGCTATAAATGCCAAGAGAGCCGAGAAGAGAATTAAGAAAAATAAAATAAAAGAAAAATATATTCCGCCTAAGGCTGTCTTAACCGATATTACGGTTAATGAAACCCTAACGGTTAAAGAGCTCGCAGAGGCACTGAAAAAAACGGCGGCAGATGTAATAAAACGTCTGTTCCTTATGGGAATAACAGCCACTCAGAACGAAGAACTGGATTATGAAACCGCAGCTATTATAGGAGACGAATTTGGTATCAAGGTTCATAAGGCTGTAGTAGTAAGTCAGGAAGATATTTTGTTTGATGACTCTGAAGATGACGATGATGACTTAGAGCCGAGAGCCCCTGTTGTTGTAGTTATGGGTCATGTTGACCATGGGAAAACATCACTTTTGGATGCCATAAGAAGCGCAAACATAGCTGAACAAGAAGCGGGCGGAATTACCCAGACAATCGGTGCTTATACGGTAAATCTACACGGAAGAGATATCACATTCCTTGATACCCCCGGCCATGAAGCTTTCACAGCGATGCGTGCCAGAGGTGCACAGGTTACCGATATTGCAATCCTTGTAGTCGCGGCTGATGACGGAGTTATGCCCCAGACTATTGAGGCAATTAACCATGCAAAAGCAGCAGGAGTATCAATAATTGTTGCTATTAATAAAATTGATAAGCCTAATGCCAACCCGGACAGAGTCAAGCAAGAGCTTACCGAGTATGGACTCCTTGTAGAAGAATGGGGCGGAGATATTATTGCCGTTCCGGTTTCGGCAAAGAAACATGAAAACATTGACCAACTGTTGGAAATGGTTTTATTAACAGCGGATATTCTGGAGCTGAAATCAAATCCGAATAAACAGGCTAAAGGTACTGTTATTGAAGCACAGCTTGATAAAAACAAAGGTCCTGTGGCAACTCTCCTTGTACAGAGGGGAACGCTGAGAACCGGGGATTCTATATTATCGGGCTCAACCTTTGGACATATTCGTTCAATGTTGAACGATAGGGGAAGAAAGATTATAGAAGCAGGTCCATCTATTCCGGTGGAGATTTTCGGGCTTTCAGAGGTTCCTGAGGCCGGCGACATATTCTATGCAGTAAGCGATGAGAGAGTGGCTAAGCAACTGGCTGAAAGACGTAAGGAAGAAATCCACCAGAAGCACATAGGCAGAGCTAAGATTTCTCTTGAAGATCTGTTTAACCAGATCCAGCAAGGAAATGTTAAGGATCTGAATCTTATTATTAAGGCTGATGTCCAGGGTTCTGTAGAGGCTATTCGTTCGAGCATGGAGAAATTGTCCAATGATGAGGTAAAGGTTAATGTAATACATGGTGCTGTCGGAGCTATTATAGAGGCCGATGTAACCTTGGCCGAGGTATCTAATGCTATAATCATAGGATTTAATGTAAGACCTTCTGCGCAAGTAACCGAAATGGCCAAAGAAGCAGGAGTTGACATGAGACTTTACAGAGTTATCTATGATGCTATAGAGGATATCGAAAAAGCCATGAAGGGCATGCTGGATCCTATTTATAAGGAGGTCGTCAACGGTCATGTTGAGATTCGCCAGCTATTTAAAGTGTCCGGCGTGGGTACCATCGGCGGTGCTTATGTTATAGACGGGAAAATCCTTAGAAATTCGGATGTAAGAATTGTCCGCAACGGTATCGTAGTGCATGAAGGAAAACTTGCCTCACTTAAACGATTCAAGGATGATGCCAAAGAAGTGGCTGCCGGTTATGAATGCGGTATAATGATAGAGCACTATAATGACATAAAGGAAGGGGACATTATTGAATCCTTCCACATGGAAGAAGTACAAAGATAATTAGCCAATAAAATGTTTTATTCATTTCACCGTCTTGAAGTAGTTTTAAGGCGGTGAATTTGAAATTATGCAATCTAAGCTGATTTTGGGGAATTATATATTGTGATGGAATAATTAAAAGGTACGGTGTTATTATGGAAAGAACAGACAGACTATCTGAAGAAATAAAAAAAGAACTGAGTGATTTGATTAGAAATCAGATTAAAGATCCCAGACTACCTGAATTAGTATCTATAACGGCGGTCCGTGTTACTAAGGACCTTAGGTACGCAAAGGTCTATGTCAGCGTGTTTGGGGATGATGATAAAAAGAATGGTGCCTTGGCCGCATTAAAACATGCTGCAGGTTTCATTCGCCATGAAATAGGCCAGAGAATCAATATAAGATATATTCCTGAATTTACTTTTATTCTTGATAATTCCATTGAAAAAGGAATGTATCTGAGCAAACTGATTGATGATACCATTAGCGGGAGCAAGGCATCAAAAACTGATTCTGAGCAAAATGATGATTAATGAGGAATTTTATATGGCTGATCCGATACTCCAAAAAATTGCAGAAAATCTTATAGATTCCGAAGATATAGTTATACTGCCGCATCTAAACGCGGATGGCGATGCTTTGGGAGCCGCATTGGCACTGGGGTTAGCTTTAGCCGATATGGGCAAACAAGTGGACATACTGCTTGAAGAGGACGTGCCATCCAATCTGGATTTTCTTCCGGGTCAGGAGCTAATAAAGACAGCTCCAAGAGAGCAATACAGCGCTGCGCTTAACATTGACAACGGAGATATATCCCGGCTCGGAAAACGTGAGCCATATTTCTGGAACGCTAAAATCAGCCTTAGTATAGATCACCACACTACCAATCGTGTCGAGGCTCATTATTCCTATGTAAATACTAAAGCCTCTGCTACGGGAGAAATAGTTTATGACCTTATCGTGAATTATTTAAAACTAAGCCTTAATAAAGATATATCTCTATGCATTTACACCGCTATTGTTACCGATACAGGCGGATTCAGATATACCAATACAACTTCTGAAACACTCACGATTTGTGCAGATCTCATGAGGTATGAAATTGATTTTCCTTATGTAATAAAAAAAGTATTTGATATGGTTTCCTATACAAAGCTTTATCTTATGAAAAAAACTATGAATTCACTGAGCCTGGTAGAGGATGGAAAGCTCGCTTTATCGTACTTAGCCTATGAAGATATTAAAAATTATGATGTTAAGAGCGATGATTTTGAAGGCTTGGTCAATATAGGGCGAAACCTTGAAGGCGTGGAGGTTTCAGTATTTTTACGGGAAGATTCGGAAGGTTCATTCAGAGGAAATCTAAGATCCAACAATTATGTTGACGTATCCGAAATCGCAGAAAAATTTAACGGGGGCGGCCATAAACGGGCAGCCGGATTTAATAGCTCTGATACCCGTGATGAGCTTATAGAAAAACTTATAGCGGTAATAGTGCCGAAAATTCGAAGGGAAGCCTGATGAACGGAATTATTAATGTTAATAAACCAATCGGCATTACTTCTTTTGATGTTGTTTCAAAAATACGCAGATTGTATCAGATTAAAAAAGTCGGACATGCGGGAACACTGGACCCGGATGCCGGCGGGGTGCTGCCTCTGTGTATAGGAAAAGCAACAAAGGTCATAGAATATTTGATGGATAAGGATAAAGCATACCGAGTCGGCCTCATTTTAGGAATTGCTACAGATACTCAGGATGCTTCCGGAAATGTTATCTCTGAGAAGCCTGTTTTAGCTTCCGATGAAGAAATAGTCGCTGCGATAAATAGCTTTTTAGGAGAACAAGAGCAGATTCCTCCCATGTATTCAGCCATAAGAATTAATGGAAAAAGGCTATATGATCTCGCCAGAAAAGGAATAGAGGTCGAGCGGGACCCTAGGATTGTAACCTTCTTTAAACTTGATATATTAAGTATCGAGAGAAAATCAAATAAGGCAATTATTATACTTGATGTTGAGTGTTCTAAAGGTACATATATGAGGACACTATGCCATGATATCGGTAAGCTTCTGGGCTGTGGTGGGCATATGAATTCGCTTATCAGAACTCGTTCAGGGCCGTTTTTGCTAGAAGATTCTTATAAATTAGATGATTTAGAAGCATTAAAAACCGAAAACAAATTAGAAACTACATTAATTCCTATGGACCGGGTACTATTAAAAATGCCTTCAATTTATATATCCCACAGTAATGCAATCAGAATGAAAAACGGTCTTTGTGTGCATGTCGAGGGATTGACATCAGGCTTTACAAGAGTGTACCATGAGAACGGAGCTTTCCTTGCTATAGGAAGAGCCATCGAAGAAAATGCTGATTTAGGGCTTCGGGCACATAAATGGATTGGGAATGACAGCATTGGCCTGTGAAAGGATGGAACGGTTTGCAGGTTATTACGAAAATCAATGATGATACTTTTTTAAAACACACGGGGGTAGGACTGGGCAATTTTGACGGTCTCCACATTGGGCACATGGCCCTTATTAATACACTGATCAATGAGTGTAAATTACATGACCTGCACTCTTTGGTATACACTTTTACCAAGCATCCGGATACAATGCTTCGAAAAGCTCTTATAAATCAACTTATCACAACAAATGAGCAAAAGACAAAGCTCTTGGAGTTGACAGCTTTGGATACCTTATACTATAAGGAGTTCGACGAAGCTTTTTCTCGCTTGACTCCGGCTGAGTTTGTAAAAGACATTCTCGTTGACACATTGAAAATCCGTCTGGCTGTTGTGGGGTTTAATTATAGATTCGGGTACATGGGAAAAGGAGATGTGGAATATCTTAAAAAGAGCGGAGAAAAGTATGGATTCAGGGTTATAGTGGTACCACCCGTTAAGGTTAAGACTGAAATAGTTAGCAGCACGCTTATTCGTGAATACATAAAAAAGGGGAAAATGGAACGTGTTTTTCAGCTTTTAGGAAGGCACTTCTCTTTATACGGGACGGTAATTGCCGGAAGACGCGTGGGAAGAACTCTGGGCTTTCCGACGGCAAATATAATGGCACATCCCAAAATGGTTGTACCCGCTAACGGTGTCTATATAACAAAAACCAAATATGGCGATAAATGGATAAACAGTATTACTAACGTAGGTATTGCCCCTACTCTCAGGGAGGGGAGTGCATTCTCAATAGAAACCCATATGCTGGATTATGATGAGGATATTTACGGAAAAGATATTGAGGTCTGTTTTATTCATAAGCTCAGAGACGAGAAAAAATATGAGAATGTAGAGGCTTTGAAGAAACAAGTTGCTGATGATATAAAAAAGACTAAGACCTATTGGGAAGTGTTGAAGTGAATCTGCAAAATTGTTCAAAGATTGCCTGTAGATCCCGGAAACATTCTATAAATAGAATAAAAACCTCCGGCTATAGCCGGAGGACCGAAATCTGTATGTACATTAAAGCATAAATTTATCTTTTGGTAGATAGCCCTGAGATTCTTTACCGATTACAGAGATTTTTCCTGATTCCATAGGGCTTTTTTCCGAAATTAATTCAGGAGAATACTCGTAAAAACCCGATTTATATGTATGTAGCACATTTTTGTCGCTATTATGCAAAGAAGTAATTCTGCTGTAAAACTCCATAAAAATCCCCTTTCATAATAATTAATTCTATTATAGTGTTGAAAAAATAAGAACAACAAATGAAGTGAAATATAAGCATTATATATATACCCGAAATTGCCTTTCCTAAACAATAAATTGAATTTAAATGCAAATTATTGGGAATACTCTCAACATATTGGGGGTGTAGATAATTGCATTTAAGACGATTAAAAACTATACGCTTTTTATTTCTCTCTTTACTAATCATAATTGCCGTAAAATTATTCAATATCCAAGCTATAACCGGAAAACAGTATTCAACAAAAGCTGCCATGCAGCAGAGCCGGAACAGGCTTATATACAGAGAGCGCGGAAATATTTTAGACAGGAACGGCATCAGATTCACAGGCCGAGACACCTACTGGAAAGCTATTCTACAACCGGTCACACTCTTAAATAATCCAAACGAATTAAGGATAGTTGCAGATGTTTTGGGCTTTGATCCGGTAGATTTAAAAGATCAACTTTCCAAGGACAATTTACCTTATGTGACCGATATTACTCCGGCCCAAGCAAGGGCTATAACCGATTCTTCGCTGATTGGAATCACTGTTGTTGATTTAAGAATGCGGTATGACGAGCATACATTAGCCCCACATATCTTGGGATATGTTGATGAAAGCGGTGCCGAGGGCTTGGCCGGTATTGAAAAAGCATATCAAGATACACTAAAACGAGGAGGGGGCGTATTTGCGGGAATACTGGCCGATGCCGGGGATAGTTTCATGAGTAATCTTGGATATCGTATATGGAATAATATGGGTAGAGAGCAACTCAATATTCAATTAACACTGGATTATCATCTTCAAAGTATTGTTGAGAGAACCATGGATCGTATGGTAGACAAGGGTTCGGTTGTGCTTTTGGATATACTGACCGGAGATATATTAGCCATTTCATCAAGGCCGGATTTCAATCCTTCAAATATTAATCCCTCTTTACTGGATGAGGAGCAGCCGTTGTTTAACAGGGCTCTGGGAACCTATACCCCGGGATCAATCTTTAAAATGATAACGGCTGCAGCTGCTTTGGAAGATGGTTTTTCTCCCGATACAACATTTAATTGTCCGGGGTATATTGATTTAGGCGGTTTAAGAATGAAATGCACAAGCTTTGATGAGGGAGGACATGGAAATATTAATATGGCTCAAGCCTTTGCCAGATCCTGCAACTCATATTTTATAAATCTGGGGTTGGAAATAGGAAGAGACAAAATTTTAGTAATGGCAGATAACTTTGGTCTGGGAAGATACACAGGTTTAGAAAATGAAGGTATTGAAGAGTCGTCGGGAATCCTCCCCAGCTATATCGGAAATGCATCACCGGCTGAAATAGGCAACATATCAATCGGACAGGGTGAAATACTAATATCGCCTGTTCAAGCTGCGAATATGGCCTCAGTTATCGCTAATGGAGGATTATTGAATAAAGTCTCATTGATAGAGGCGATTGTTAATGATCAGGGAGAAAAAATCAGAAATATAAGCACACCAACCTGGAGTAGGGCCATCTCGAAAGAAACTGCGGCTGCGCTTCAGGGAATGATGCTATTAACAGTTCAATCAGGAACAGGTAGATGGGCCGACATAGGTGGTCACGGCGGAAGTGCGGGAAAAACCGGGAGCGCAGAAACGGGATGGATAAAAGACAACAGAAATATTTTACATGCATGGTTTTCAGGGTACTTTCCAATAGACTGCCCGCGATACGCCCTTTGCGTTTTTATAGAAGATGGGAAAAGCGGGTCAAGCAGTGCAGCCCCTATTTTTGCAGAAATATCGGCACAAATAATGGATGCAGGCTACTAGCGATGATTGTAGCTTGCTGGGCCTAGTGCCGCCGTGTTTAGATGAATGAGCGCTAATCGATAAACTTCGTCATATTTCCCTTGCTTTATAATCGAAAAAATAGAAAAACCTGCTTGTAATGTGCATATTAGCTTTTATATACAGGTAATAGAAAAACTTTTCTTGTAAAATGTGGAACTGAACAATATAATAAACTCATAGAAATCAAGGGAGGTTTTAGTGTGAATGAGAAAATAAGGGTTTTGGTGGCTGATGATAACGATGCATTCGGCATGATTATCACAGAGTTCCTAGAGAGCCAAAATGACATTGAAGTAACAGCAAGAGTCGATAACGGTGAGGATGCAATTGAAATGATTGAGAAAACAAATCCGGACATTGTTGTTCTTGATATTATTATGCCGAGACTTGACGGGTTAGGTGTTTTAATGAAATATAAAAATGTAAATGCATCCGAGAAACCTTTATTTATTATCTTATCTGCGGTAGGACAGGACACTATAACTCAACAAGCTCTCTCCTTAGGCGCAATTTATTATATTGTGAAACCCTTCGATTTAAATGTACTGGTAGAAAGAATCAGAGAATTAGTAAGAACACATATCCCCACTGTTATCAGAATGGAGCCGTCAGTTCAATCCAATAGTTTATCAAAATCAAGTTTTGGAGGGGATAATGTTCAAACAAGAATAACTCAAATAATGAGAGATGTAGGGGTTCCCGCGCATATTAAGGGATATCAATATATGCGTGATGCCATCATAATGGCTGTTAATGATCGTGAAATAATAAGTGCGGTAACAAAAAGGCTTTATCCCGAGCTTGCAAAGAATCATAAGACGACTCCCAGCAGAGTGGAGCGTGCTATACGCCATGCCATAGAAGTTGCATGGAACAGAGGAAAA
>CAYWXN010000043.1:10506-10973 GCA_964462075.1 uncultured Ruminiclostridium sp.
GGCAAGGTAGACACCATAAATGATTTATTCGGTTACACCATCAATACCCGCAAAGGAAAGCCTACCAATTCGGAGTTCATCGCATTGGTTGCCGATACATTAAGGTTAAGCGAAAAAATCGTCAACTGATAATAATAAGTAACAGCATGGGATTTTGCGACGGTCGAAAAAAATTTATTTTTCTACTTGTAAAATTAGTGTTGCGGTGGTATACTAACTCAGTAAGTCAGTCTTATACGCATGGATTTATTCTTTTTTAGATTGAACTCTCTTTGATTGTTTGGAGTGAGTAGTAAAGAAGACCTGATCCAAATAAATTGAGGAGGTATATGACTAATGGCAGACAAAACTTTAACATGCAAAGATTGCAACGCAGAATTCGTTTTTACAGAGGGCGAGCAAGCTTTCTATCAGGAAAAAGGATTTGAGAACGAGCCCCAGAGATGCCCAGATTGCAGAAGGGCAAG
>CAYWXN010000044.1:0-488 GCA_964462075.1 uncultured Ruminiclostridium sp.
TCAAATAGACAGGATATAGATATAGAAGAAAATATCGAAAGGGGCAGACTTTAGTGATATGCTACCCCCAGAGTAGACAATGAATAATAAAATCATTGTTAATCTCTGGGGGTGTTTTTATGCCACAAAAAATCAAAATACCAATTGAGGAAAAGATACGTATAGTTACATCATATTTAGCAGGAAAGTATGGTTACTATCAAGCTGCTGAAGTTGCTGGTGTTTCAGGAGCAACATTCGGGAGATGGGTGCATCAATATAAGTCAGATGGTCCAACTGTCTTTATACCTGTAAAGGGAAAGACTAAGTTTCTACCCGAAATCAAGAAAGCTGCTGTTGAAGGATATCTATCAGGTAGTGGGAGCCAACAGGATATATGCGACAAATATCATATTCGTAGCAATTACACTCTCCAGAAATGGATAAAGGTGTACAATAATCATGATACTTTTAAAAGTATGATAGGAGGAAGCATCATGACAAAGGGT
>CAYWXN010000044.1:498-10959 GCA_964462075.1 uncultured Ruminiclostridium sp.
GATAGCAGAGGATTGTATTTCCAATGATAAAAATTATGGCGAGATAGCTTTAAAATATCGGGTTTCTTATCAGCAGGTTTACGTATGGGTAAAAAAGTATTGTAGAATTGGAAAGGATGGCCTGCAAGATCGACGAGGGAAGCGAATGGGCAGTTTGCAACCTAGAACTCCTGAAGAGGAACTCAAGATGAAGATTGCGCAATTAGAGCATGATAAATATATGCTGCAAATGGAGAACGATTTCCTAAAAAAATTAGACGAGGTGGAAAGGAGGCGACGCTAAGTCTTATCAGACGCCTAGATGTTTACGAAATAGTTAAGAAATTATCTACAGATAAAAAGTATCCGATTCAGGAATTATGCAAATTAGGGCACATTGCACGAGCTGCTTACTACAAATGGTTGACAAACCCTAAGAGCGAGCAGGAACTTAAAAATGAAAAGATAGCTGAAAAGGTCAAAAAAATCCATGACGAACATCCAGATATGGGATACCGTAGAATTCGTGATGAACTCGACAGAAATTACGATATACATGTAAATGATAAGCGTATCTTGCGTATCAATCGGATGATGCAAATTCAATCCACAATTAAATTTCGGAATAAAGGATGTACAAAGAATGCATCGCCACCAGAATATGTTGCAGAAAATGTGTTAAATCGTAAATTTCACTCGGATACCGAATGAGAAATGGGTTACTGATGTTACTGAATTTAAGTATGGAGATAAACTAGAAAGCATACGTAAGTTATACCTAAGTGCAATATTGGATTTGTGTGACAGACGGCCTGTTTCGTTCATTATCAGCGATCATAATAATAACCAGCTTGTTTTTGATACATTTGATTTAGCTGTAGAAACTAATCCTGATGCACATCCTCTTTTTTATAGTGACCGTGGCTTCCAATATACAAGTAGGATTTTTCATCAAAAGCTGATTAATGCAGGAATGACTCAAAGCATGTCTAGGGTTGCACACTGTATTGATAATGGACCAATGGAAGGATTCTGGGGAATCTTAAAGCGTGAAATGTATTATGGAAAGAAATATACTAATCGGGATGAGCTAGTGAATGCTATCGTAAATTATATGGATTATTATACCAATAAATGTTTGCAAAGAAATTTATCTGTCATGACACCGATGGAATTCCATGTAAAGTGTTTGAATGCAGCATAAAAAGATTGCTGCCCGAACACTCGAACAGCAATCCCAAAATTTTAAATATTTCATTGTCTACTTGACGGGGTGCATACCATAGAGACTGCCCCTTTTTAAAATTAAAATATGCTTTAGCGGCTGTAGGCTGCAAGCCATGAAAGTGCTTGGATTGAAGAAAATCGCCCTATATTATATAAAAAAGAGATTCTCTACTTTTTACAATTAAATATAAATTGTTAATCTCACTCTCACCAACTTTAATAAATAGGACTGTAGACCTAAATATAATAAGTATAAAAACACATACTAACATGTTAAAATATGTTATAAAATAAAAAAAGTAATAATTAAAAAAATAATTAGGAGATTGGGTTTTATGATAAAATGTTTTCGAAAAGTCACTATTTTTATACTTGTCGGTCTTTTAACCTGTCTGTTTTCAATACTAAATTCAGCTGCCGAAGACTTGGATACGACACCGCCAACTATACCTGGGCAGCCGATTTGTTTGGATTTAACGGATTCCTCTCTTGTTTTGACATGGAGTGAATCGAACGACAACGTGGGTGTAGAGCATTATAAAATATACCAAAATGGTGTATATGTTGGTGATTCAATTGAGCCGACATTTCTTTCTACTTTCCTTTTACCGGATACAAATTATGAGTATAGCGTATCTGCTGTCGATGGAGCTGCAAATGAATCACCTTTAAGTGAAAGTGTTGTCATCAAAACACTTCTTCCAAAAGTGCAAAATATTACGGCTATTCAAAGCCTTGATTCGATTGTATTGAGCTGGGATAGTCAGAATGGAGACATATCCTATGAAGTTATGGTTGATAGTACTACTCCCGATAATATTTCACTTCCTACATACAGTCACACAGGCTTAACATCTGGTTCTGCACATACATACAAGGTACGTGCTATAACCCCCGAGAATGTGTCTGTTTGGAGTGACGAGATACAAGCATCCACTTTGATAAGTGCAGAGCTTAGTATCACCGGAAAAGCACTGGATACCTTCATAGACTATACTTGGGAGCCTATAGAAGGAGCAGAAACATATGAACTGGATATGGATGGAACAATCATAAGTGACTTGACTGAAACAAAATACCGATATGAGTCATTAACGCCTAATAGCACTCATTTCGTTAAAATTAGAGCGATTACCAATAATAATATGACATCATGGTCTGAACCGTATTTCGTAACGACAATGCCCCAGGTACCTATAGGGGGCACAATCACTCAAAGCACGACTTGTTCTGCACTCAATGTTTATATTGTGAATTCAAGCTTAACTGTACCGGAGGGTGTTACACTTACTATGGAGCCGGGTACAGTTCTAAAATTCAAAGCTGGAACCACTTTATATATTCAAGGCCGCTTGGACATATTTGCAAATGAAGGCCAAGAAGTCATATTCACCGCCTTCAACGATAAAAATTTTGGTGGCACAGGATTATCGTCCGCGCGCGATTACTGGTGCGGGATTCATGTTAAGCCATCAGGTACATTTGATGCAACATATGCAAAGTTTTATTACTCAAAGGGCTTTAAGTTTGATGAAGCCTACAGGACAATTGTTGCAGAGGGAGACGCAATTTTCAATAATATCTGTCTTGAAAATGTATCTGGTTCAGGAATATATTCGGCATCGGCAAATATAAACTTGGAAGTCAAAAACAGCGTTTTGAAAGATATATCAGGTGCGTCCATAATTCTTGCTTCCACAAACAGGGGATCTTATTCAATATTTAATAACACAATTGAAGCCTGTGGCTATGGCATTTATTGCAATCAGCTTGGTACCGGTACATATTCGATCAATAATAATATAATAGATGGCTGCGACTATGGTATTTATCTTTATCAGGTTAATACAGAGTTGGTTGATATAACACAGAATCAAATTGGAAACTCTATAGCATATCCATTTTATATAAACCTTTCATTGCTAAATACGAACATTTTTTCTGGAATACAAGGTAACACAATTACAACAACAAATGAATTTAATGATATAGTTTTGGCTGGGACTACAAAAATAAATTTGTCTTTGGATCAGGGAAGATATATAGCTGATAACTTGACTATACCTCAAGGAATCAGCTTTACTATATCCTCAAATGTGGTTTTAAGGGTTGGTATTAAAAAAATGGTTACTGTAAACGGATGCCTTAATCTTAATGGTAATTCCGAGTTTCCGGCTGTTTTGACCAGTATTAAAGACCCAGAATATGGCGGCAGAGGATCAACTAGACTAATCGAAGCATGGGGTTGCATCATCAAGTCAACAGGAGAATTAGCGGGCAACTATTCAATGATAAAGTATGGCGCTTATTATTATGGCGGAAGCTATTTTCAATTAGTCAATGAAGGTACTTTGAATCTTCAAAATTCTTATTTTAATCCAATTACCGGAAATGTGACTAATATAAAAGTCAATACTTCAAAAGAAGTTTATATAAATAACTGCTCATTTGAATCAAGTAATGGTATTGTTATTAATGCAGCAAACAATACATTAATAATTGATTCGAAGTTTACATCATTAAGTTATGGAATTACTAACTATTCGCCTGATGATGTTGAAATCAGAAATTGTGTTTTTTCAAATTGCTATATTGCAATATATAACAAAACCGCCAATGTGGGGAATTTTACTGTCGAGAATAATACTCTGCAAGATTGCAGCGCGAGCGGTATAAAAATAGAACAGTTCGGTACCGGCCAATTATCTATTCAGAAAAATAGTTTGACTAGGTGTTCAAGAGCCATACATGTAATCCTAAGTGGTTTAGGAACCTCAATTTTTGAGGGAATAAAGGATAATACATTTGCTGAGAATATGTATATCGGTGATGCATATAATTTAGTCGTTATACAGGGAAGCCCAACAATAGATATAAAGCTAACCCAAGGCAAATATTATCTTTTGTATCAATTAACAATACCAACAGGAAAATCATTTTTTGTTGACTCTGATGTTACTATTTATACATCTTCAAGCATTAATGTAAATGGTTCTCTTGTTGTTAATGCAACAAATCAACATCCAGCAGTATTTGGCACCCTCTATGATCCTATATATGGAGTTCCTGAATTTTCATATGAAAGGCTATGGTCAGGAATTTCAGTAACATCAACCGGTTCACTAATAGCAAATAACATGATTATTCGTAATGCTTATAAATCTGTGCCTGGCTTATATTGCGGTCTTTATGTAGAAGGGAAATTGCAGTTTTATAATTCTGAAATCTCCAGAAGCTATGTTACTGTAAATACAGCCGGCTTATACTTAAATACAATTACTCAGCCAATCATTAAATTTAATAATTTTAATAATAATACTTATGGTGTATACAATCAAAGTCCTTCCACCGTAACGGTCGATGCAACTTATAATTACTGGGGTTCCACTTCCGGTCCTGGTTCAAGATTCAATAAAGTCAGCAGTGGTGTGGATTATATGCCTTTTCTCGGACAAGAAGTTAAGTTTGAGATTAATTTCGGTATTCCTGGTGTTAATGCGCCCAGTGGAAACTATTCAAATACATTTACAGACCTTGGCTTAAAAACTGCCGGATTTGATCTTTCAATGGCAAGGACCTACAACTCTGGGGATCAATCAGAGGATTCAATTCTTGGGAAAGGTTGGACTTTTGGTTTCCAGGGAAGCATTAAAGAGATAGCCCGTGGTGCCGGGATATATAAAGTCAAACTACCTAATGGTTCTGTGACAATATTTATTAGAAATTCTGATGGCAGCTTTACTTCGAAGTACTCTCATGATACCTTGGAAAAAAATCCATCAGGTGAATATGTTCTAACTACAAAAGATCAGTTGAGGTATGGATATGATACTTCTGGAAAATTCATTTGGCTGAAGGACAGAAATGATAACGCCATTTCCGTAAATTATGATAGCCAAGGGCTTATTACAAGCATTGCAGATCCTGCCAACAGAACCTTCCAGCTTATTTATTCAGATGGCAAACTTGTATCAATCACAGATCCCATGGGTAATATCTGCAGATACGAGTATGAGAACGGAAATCTCGTCAGGTTCATTGATTCAATGGGCTATATAACAAGATATTCCTATGATTCAAATGGTTTACTAGCTGAAGTAAAAGACCATAATCTTAACCTTATAGAAGGGATCACCTATATACAAGAACCCGGCGAGAATTTTGGAAAAGTACATCAATTGACCAATCAGCTTGGAAATGTTACGGCCTATTCGTATGATACCATCAACAAGAAGACCACTATGACTGACTCCAACAACAGAATTACCTATCAATGCTATGACGATAATTTCTATGTAACTATTTCAAGGGATGCGGAAGGGAAAGAAACTAAAACCGTATATTTCACCGATAGCAACGGAATAAATAATTTCGGTGACGTAAAATCCATAACTGACAGAAATGGAAACAAAACACAATACGAAATAGATGCAAGAGGGAACATTACAAAACAGATAAATCCGGATAGCAGTTTTCAAGTAATGACCTATGATGCAAAAAACAATTTGAGAAGCTTAGTTGACGAAATAGGAAAAACAACCTACTATATCTATGATCAGGAGATGAATCATCTTCTTAAGGAAGTCAATCCGCTCAACGGTACTGATGCATATACAGGCGACGATGATACCGGTTTTGCAATAAGTCATTATCAGTATTATTCCGATGATGAAAGCGCACTATTTGGTTACTCTATTAAAGGGCTAATAAAGTCTGTCACAAATCCGGAAAATGAAACAGAATATAGAACCTATGACAGCTATGGCAATTTAAAAACCGTTTCTGAGCCTGAGACAGGATTATTAAAGACTTATGAATATAATATCCTAGGGCAAAAGATAAAAGAGATATCTTACTTAGGATATGTAACGACGTTTAGTTATGATGCGTTAGGAAGAGTTGAAAAAACAACAACCGGCAGCGATGAGACTATTCGCTTTGTCTATGATCATGCGGGTCATAAAATACAAGAGATCTCTCCCAATCAATACAATATTGGTGATGATGATTTAGCAAATTATCGATATTTGGGGGATTACGGGAACAGATGGATTTACAATTCTAACGGGACATTAGAATCTTACATTGATTCCGAAAATTACGCTGCCAGCTATACTTATGACGTTTACGGCAATATATTGACTGAGATGATGCCGAATGGTTCGATTTGTCGTTATGAATATGATCAGATGGATAGGCTGACAGGAATCTGGTTTAAAAATGATGCCTCATCTGCAGAAATCCAACTGAATGAATATATTTATGAGATTCTGGCTGGTGGTAACACCAGAGTAACTCAAAAAGTCTTCCTTAATGATGTTGATACAGCCATAACCGTCATATTATATGATAAAAACGGGCGCGAGATATCAAAAACCCAGCCCGATGGAACTGCAATCATAACTAAGTATTTAAGTAATGGGTTGGTAGAGTCTGTATCCGATAGTGGCGGACAAGTAACATATAACCGTTATGACGGTTTAAACAGACTTTCGGAGCAATGGGTACCCTTTGAGATTCAAAGCGGTGCGATACAATACACTTATCAAAAAATTTCATATGACAAGGCCGGAAGACAAACTGGAACACTAGGCGGGAAAGAAACCGTGCCGTGTTATGGGGTGCCATCATCATTTACTGTGAAGTCATTGGAATACTACAAAAACGGACTATTAAAGGCTGTTTCTGATAGCGATGGCAGAAGAACAGACTATGCGTATGATGCAGATGGCGTATTGATTAAGGAAGATGTCTATACCAGTGCAAGCACGAAGAATACAACAGAATATGTGAATAATCATATGGGCAAGCCTTTGCAAAAAAAGATTCTGGTTCGCAAGGGTGATATCATTGGAAATTATATTGCCGACAATTCCTTCACATACATAACAACCTATTTTACATACGATAAAAATGGCAACTTGAAAACTCAGACCACCCCAGACAATGTAACAACTACATATGAATATGATAATAAGAACCAGATCCTTAAAACCAGTTACATAGGGAAAAATGAGTATAGTGAAAATGTTACGGTTAGTATCTCTCAAACACTGGACTGGCAAGGGGAAATATTATCTCAAACCGACGCCAATGGAAATGTTACAGTTAATACTTACGATAAGCGTGGAAACCTAATCAATACGGAATATCCGGATCAAGCGATCGCTGCATATTGGTATGATCGGGCTGGTCGTAAAATTGCAGAAGTATCACCAAATAACTTTACAGTTGAAAAAACATTAGAGGAGATGACAAGAAGCCAATTTACCTACGATGATATGGGAAGAATATTATTGGAGCAGGATATCTGGTTAAATGAAGGGACGTCTCAATGGGAAACAATCAACTCCACAGAATATTTATATGATGCCAACGGCAATGTCGTTAAAAAGCTCGATTCTTTAGGGTATGAAACAATTTATACCTATAATCTCGCCAATCTATGTACTGCTGAGCTTGATCCTGTTTCTTCAGAACGGGCACTACCCTTTAATATTAAAATCACATATAACGCATTAGGTCAAATGATTGCAAAAGAACGCACCGATGGTGTAATAAACCATTATATATTAAATGATAGTGGCCTAATGCTGCAAGAGACTTTCCAAGAATCGATGGGCTCTGAACAGAAGATCCTTGTCACCAATACCTGGGATTTGGCCGGAAACTTGCTTTCCAGGACCAATTCCAATGGAAATACCGAATATTATACTTATACTGCATTTAATAAGGTCCGTGAGGTCACTCAGTCAGGGGATTCTACGGTGCCAACCAACTTGATTGTACAACAATACGACAATAATTTTAATCTGGCTATGATGCAAAACTCACTAGGTGAGACTGATTTATACACCTATGACCACCAAGGGAAAATTACAGTGGAAACTCGTCAAAAGCTTGATGAGACTGAAGCTGTAACCTTGAGCCGCGCCTATGATCTCAATAGTAACCTGCGTTTCGATACTGATGGAAATGGAAGTGTTTATTCCTATACCTACGATGGACTCAATCGAATGATAACAAAAACTATTACAACGGGAGGAATTGCTCATACTACTGCCTATGGCTGGGATAAAAATGGAAATGGAATTACTGAATCTGATTGGCTGGGTAACACATGGATAAAACGGTATGACCCTCTGAATCGCTTAACAGATAGATTCAATCCGGATGGTGTATGCATAGAACATTTGGAGTACAATTCCAACCATGTACAGATAGCTTCTACTGATGCGTTAGACCATACTACAACCTATGTCTATGACAAAAATAACCGAGTAATTGCTACCACCGATGCGGAACTGCATACTACTTATCAAGAATGGGATAATGTAGGGAATCTGTCGGTAAAAAAGGATGGGAAAGGCAATAGTACAACCTATTCATATAATGCTCTGGGAGATCTTATCAAAGTCACCAACGCCAAAAATGAGGTAGCGGAATACACTTATGACCTTGAAGGAAATCTTTTAACACAGAAAGATGGAAAAGGCCAAATTACCTCGTTTGAATACAATGTCAGGAATTTGCCGATACGACGTATCGATCATGGCGGAAGAACGGGTGTTCCAGGCAGTTACTCCTATGACCCTGCCAAGTGCGAAGTTTATACATATGATGCTGTTGGAAGAAAAATAGGCTCCATCGATCGAGAGGGTGTTGCAGCCGTCTGGCAGTATGATTGCCATGACAATGTTCTGTCTGAAACAGTGGGTACCGATACTGTTTCCTATACCTATGACAAAAACGGAAACACCCTGACCATGACAGATTCAACCGGTACAACAACCTATACTTATGATGAGCTGAATCGCATTCTTACCAAAGATGCTCCTACCATTGGGCTAGTAATCAATACATGGGATATCACCGCTAATCTGCCTACTGGTTTCTATAAACATCAATTAAAAGACCCTAAAAATAATGTTATAGAGAAGACCTATGACAAATCGGGCAGATTATATCAAGCGGTATCCGATAATAAAGGTGCAACTTATTCATATTTTGATAACGGAAGCTGCAAGAGTGTTGTGTACAATGATGGCTCCCGTGAAGACTATACATACACAAAAGACAATTTATTAGAAACCCTTGTTAATAAAAAGAACGATGGAGCCCAAATCAATCGTTACGACTACACTTATGATGCTGCGCATAATCAGGTTTCAAAGACCGATGCCAAGGGGTTAACAAGTTATGAATATGATGCGCTGAATCGTTTGCTGTCTGTTGAAGAACCAAGCGGTAAAATAACAGCCTATACCTATGATGCTGCTGGAAACCGCTTAACTCAATCGGTTAGTGAAGGTTCGAGCACTACACTCGATGAATTATTATATAACGAACAAAACCGACTAACCACAATGACGACAAAGATCAATGGAGTGATTTCAGAAAGTCAGATTTACAGCTATGACGCGAATGGCAACCTTCTCTCCACAAGAGTGAATGGGCAGGTTTTAGTTGAAAATACTTATGATTCAAGAAATCAGCTGATGGTTACAAGCAGTGATGCAATTATAGTCGAGAATATATATAACGGTGACGGTTACCGTGTTTCTAAGGTGGTTGGGACACAAATTGGACACTTCCTTTATGACGGCGACCGTGTTATTCTAGAATTGGATGCCGATGGAAACACTACGGGTAGAAACATATATGGAATCAATCTTGTTTTGCGCGAGGCAGGTAATGAGATTCTATACTATATGTATAACGGGCATGCCGATGTTACAGCACTGATCTCTAATGATGGACAAGTTGCTGGAACCTATGATTATGACCCCTTCGGGAATATCTTAGAACACACCGGAACAGATAGCCCGTTTACTTATGCCGGTTATCAGTACGATGTTGAGACAGAGTTGTATTACCTAAATGCCCGTATGTACGACCCCAGAACAGCACGCTTTTTGCAGGAAGATACATACCGAGGAAATCCGAATGATCCACTGAGCTTGAATTTGTATACGTATTGTCATAACAACCCCATTCGATATATCGACCCCACAGGGCATTGGCCAGACTGGGCAGGTATTTGGAACGGTGTTAAGCAAGTAACCTCGATTGTAGCAGATGCTACTGTTGGCGTGGCATCTTCAGCAGTGAATACTGTTGCTGAGACAGGAAAGGTTGTAGTTACGGCTGCTAGTTTTGTTATAAACGATTTTTCTTTAGAAGCAGCTGCTAAGACTTGGGATACTGGGACTCGCTGGATTGAAGAAGGTAACGAGTGGATTGAAAATAACCTTG